>JBBKXO010000198.1:0-2909 GCA_037969525.1 Burkholderiales bacterium
GGGAATTGCGCGGTGGTGTAGGTCGTGGAGTGGATTTTCGGCAGGATGGCGCGCGTGGCCGGGTCTTTCCAGGTGTCGCCTTCGAACTGTTCGATTTTGACCGTGCGATCCTTCAGCGCGCGGGCCAGCGTGTACTGCACGCTGAACTTGGCGTCGAGTGAGGACTGGGGATCGGGGCGGTTGGTGTGCTCCAGCCGGCGCGGATGGGTCCAGGACTCGATTTTTGCCACATTGTCCGGCGTCAGCTTGTGTTTGTGCACCAGTTCGATCATGCAGTCGATGGCCGGGTGCGTGCTGCCGCAGCAGGGGTAGGACTTGATGGCGATACCGGGGCGGGTGATGTCCAGTGGGTTGGCCCAAGCCGGCAGCACCTTGGTGGCATCGTAATTGCCGGCGCCGTTGAAGACTTCGAAATAACCCTGCTTGTGTTCAAAGGCTTCCGGCCCCGCGGTGAAGCCGTCGCGTGCCATCAGCGCGGCGAACAGGCCGTTGCGTGAGCAGTGGCCCACGTGCAGCGGCTTGGTCATGGTGCCGAAATTCGATTTGACGCCGCTGGAGAACGAGGCTGCCATCGACAGCGCCGTCGCGGTTTGTGCGTCGGACAATTTCAGCAGATGCGCGCAGGCCGCGGCAGAACCGAACACGCCGAGGGTCGCCGTCGGATGCCAGCCCCGGGTGTACTGATAAAAGTTGACGGCCATCGACATCTTGCATTCGGTTTCGAAGCCGGCGACATAGGCTGCGATGAAATCTTTTCCGCTGGCGCCGATTTCATCGGCCAGTGCGAACAGCGCGGGCAGTACGGGTGCCGACGGATGGCCGCCCAGCGTGTTGTTGCAGTCGTCAAAGTCGAGTGCATGCGAAGCCGTGCCATTGACCAGCGCGGCGTCCAGCGCGCCGATGCGCCGCGCGTGGCCGAACACCAGTGCCGGACCGCTGCTGGCGCCGGTCACACCCAGTGCAATGCGCGTGCAGTCTTCAGCGGCGCCGGCGAGGGTTACGCCTACGGTGTCGAGGATGCCGATCTTGGCCCAGTGCACGGCATCTGCCGGCAGGGTGCGGTACTGTAAATTATTGATTTTATTGGATAATTCAGTGGCGAAACTCATCGCGATTCCTCCTGCTGTGGCGTTGCCGGCAACGCTGCCGCATGGTGCGGCGTGTGTAGTGGCGGAAGAGAGTGGGAGTCGAACCCACACAGGACCGCTCGCGGCCCCTACCGGGTTTGAAGTCCGGCCGCCCCACCGGGAGCGATTCCCTTCCGTTGTTCCGTATTGCGCGACCGACATTGTAAGTCGGCACGGTGCCCACGCGAAACCCGGTTCCAGACTGTGGGGCCCGGCACCTGACGGCTGCGGTGGCCAAGGTATACTTTTCCGGCGCTTAAAAACCGAATAACAGGAGGATGTGATGAATTCAGCAAAGTGGTTGGCACTCGCCATGGCGGGGACGTTGGCAATGTCGGTCAATGTGGCATCGGCTGCAGGTTACCCGGACAAGCCGGTGGAGATGGTCGTCGCGGGCAGCGCCGGCGGCGGGCTGGATACGGTGGGACGTGCGCTGGATACCGCGCTGCGTGAGACCAAGCTGTTCCCCGAGAATTTTGTAATCAAGAACGTCGGCGGTGCCGGCGGCAATGTGGCGCGATCGCAGGTGAATCTGAAAAAAGGCGACGGCCATGTGCTGTATATCGAGTCGAACCGCATCTACGTCAATCGCATCGTCGGTACGACCAAGCTGACGCATAGGGATGTGACCCCGGTCGCGCGGCTGATTACCGAATACATCGCCTGGGTGGTGCGCGCCGATTCGCCGTACAAGACGCCCAAGGATATTTTCGACAAGCTGAAGCAGGATACGGATTCCGTGGTCTTTGGTGTCGGCACCGTGCCCAGCAATGACCAGATGAACATTCTGCGTCCGGTGATGGCGGCCGGCATCGACCCCAAGAAAATCAAGGTGGTGGCGTTCAAGAGTGGCGGTGACCTGATGATCCAGTTGCTCGGCGGCCACGTGCCGGTGATTTCAACGGGCTTGTCGGAAGCCATGGAGCAGGTCAAGGCCGGCAAGGTGCGGGTAATTGCAGTGTCGGCGCCGAATCCGCTGCCCGGTGAACTGTCCAACGTGCCGACCTGGCGTTCCATGGGCATTGATGTCTCCATCCTGCACTGGCGCGGGGTTTTTGCGCCGCCGGGAATTTCGCCGGATGTACTCGCGTACTGGAACAAGACATTCGGGCAGATGGTAAAAACCGATGCCTGGAAGAAACAGCTGGCGCTGTACGGCTGGTTTGATGCCTATGCGGACTCTGCGGCATTTACCAAAGATCTGGATGCCGAAGAGAAAACCTATGCCGAAATCCTGACGGAGCTCGGCATGGCCAAGGGCCTGAATAAATAATCGCTGTTACTCACACCAAACACCGATCGGGCTGAGCTCGTCGAAGCCCGTTCACCCCTCGACAGGCTCAGGGCGAACGGAAGAGGTTGATCAGACGGGGCAACGCCTTATCGAAAACCGCCAGTTGCGACTGGCGGTTTTTTTATGGCTTGCGTGCGGCGCTCAACAGCACCGGCGCGATTTCCACGGTACGCGCGCCGTCGGTGAGCCACACCGTGCCATCCTGGATCGTACATTGCAGTTGCATGCTGCGCTGAGCGAGTTCGGCCATGCCCAGTGATGCGGTCTGGGGCAGTTCAATCACCGTCAGGTTGTCGGAACGGCTGAGGCTGCTGCGGACATCCTGCCACCAGCGTTCAGTGCCGCGACCGTAAGCGTAGATGCGCACCTGCGATGCGCGGCCGCAGTCCTTGCGCACCATTTTTTCGTCGGGCAGGCCGACGTCTATCCACAGTTCAATCACACCGGTGAGGTCTTTTTGCCACAGAGCGGGTTCGTCTTCACTGCTC
>JBBKXO010000199.1:0-10264 GCA_037969525.1 Burkholderiales bacterium
CTGCTCAAAAGCGATCGCAATCGCCATACCCTGGACGATTGCAAGTCCAGCCGTCCCGTAGCGGGTGTACTGCGTAATTTTCCGCCTGCCCGACTCGCCCTCTTTCTTCAGCGCTTCCAAGGTAGGCGAAACC
This sequence comes from Burkholderiales bacterium, assembly GCA_037969525.1. Lineage (GTDB taxonomy): Bacteria > Pseudomonadota > Gammaproteobacteria > Burkholderiales > SG8-41. The sequence goes on from JBBKXO010000199.1 coordinate 134, forward strand.
ACCGACATCAACTGCATGATGATCGATGCCGAGATGTACGGCATGATGCCCAGCGTGAATATCGAGAATCGCGACAGCGCACCCCCCGAAAACATGTTGAACATGTCGAGAATCCCGCCTCGCTGGGAGCGGAATAATTCCGCAAGCTGCGCCTGGTCAATACCCGGCACAGGAATATAAGACCCTATGCGAAACACGATCAGCGCGCCCAACAGGAACAGCAGGCGACGCTTCAAATCACCAAACTTTCCAGAGCCCGACAGTGCACCAGCAACGGCCAAACTTAGCTCCCGGCCTTTTTGGTCGGCTCTTCTACGCTGCCACCGACGCGCTCGATAGCCTCACGCGCCCCTTTGCTGGCCAGCACACCCTTAAGCGCAATCTTGCGCTTGATTTCTCCGGCAAGAATCACCTTTGCGCGCAACGCCTGTTGCGGAACCGCACCAGCCTGCTTCAGAACCGCAAGATCAATGGTGTCAGACTTTAGTTTCTCGAGGGTATCCAGGCGAACTTCGACTGTATCGCCGGCCGTCAGCGACTGGAAACCACGCTTGGGCAAGCGACGATGCAACGGCATCTGTCCGCCCTCAAAACCCACCTTGTGATAACCACCAGAGCGCGCTTTTTGCCCCTTGTGCCCGCGTCCGGCAGTTTTGCCCGAACCGCAGCCGATGCCGCGTCCCACGCGCTTTTTATTGCGCTTGGATCCCGCAGCCGGTTTAATCTTGTTCAGTTCCATTTAGCCCTCGCAATGGACGAGATATGACACTTTGTTGATCATCCCGCGAACCGCAGGAGTGTCAACGAGTTCCACCGTATGACGTATGCGACGCAGACCCAGGCCGCGCACCGATGCACGATGCTCCGGACGCGTGCCGATCAGGCTGCGCATCAGCGTAACTTTGATGGTCTTGCCTTGTGTCTTGGCCATGCCTTACCCCTGTATCTCTTCGACCGACTTGCCGCGTTTGGCAGCAACTTCAGACGGCGTATTCATCGCGGTCAGTCCGTTGATGGTCGCGCGCACAATGTTGTATGGATTGGTTGATCCGATACATTTTGCCAAGATGTTGGCAACCCCCATCACTTCCATCACCGCGCGCACCGGACCGCCTGCAATAATGCCCGTGCCTTCCGAAGCCGGCTGCATGTACACCCTGGAAGCACCGTGACGGCCCATGACGGCGTGGTGCAGCGTGCCATTCTTGAGTTGAACCTTGACCATTTTTTTACGCGCTTCTTCCATGGCTTTCTGCACGGCCACCGGTACCTCACGGGATTTGCCCTTGCCCATGCCTATGCTGCCATCACCGTCACCCACGACAGTCAGTGCAGCAAAGCCAAGTACGCGTCCACCTTTGACCACCTTGGTTACGCGATTGATTGCGATCATCTTCTCGCGCAAACCGTCGCCACGGTCTTCCCCGGTCTGCATTCTTCCAGCCTGCATTTTTGCCATGTGTCGCTCCGTCAGAACTTAAGACCGGCTTCGCGCGCTGCATCTGCAAGCGCCTTTACCCGACCATGATATTTATAACCAGAGCGGTCGAACGCGACCTTCTCCACACCGGCCAGCTTCGCCCGCTCTGCGATACGCTTGCCAATCGCAGCGGCTGCAGCCGCACTCCCGCCCTTCGGCTGCGCAGCACGCACCTCTTTCTCGGAAGTTGACGCGCTGGCAAGCACCTTCGATCCGCTGGCATCAATAACCTGGGCGTAGATATGGCCATTCGAGCGGTAGACTGTAAGTCGCACAGCCTTGAGCTCGGCAATTTTGGCCCTGGCACTACGTGCGCGCCGGAGACGCGCCTGTTTTTTTTCAAACATGATCTGTCCGCCTACTTCTTCTTCGTTTCTTTGAGCACAATCTGCTCATCGGCATAGCGCACACCCTTGCCCTTGTAGGGCTCCGGCGGCCTGTAATTTCTCACATCTGCAGCCACCTGACCCACCAACTGCCTGTCTGTACCCTTGATGATGATCTCGGTCTGCGTAGGCGTCTCGGCCTTGACGCCCTTCGGCAACTGATGCACCACCGGATGCGAAAAGCCGAGCGTCAGGTTGAGCTTGTCGCCCTGCGCCTGGGCGCGGTAACCCACGCCAACCAGGTTGAGCTTTTTCTCAAAACCGCGACTCACGCCATGGACCATGTTTGCGATCAGCGCACGCAGGGTGCCACTGATGGCGTTTGCCTGGCGTGAATTATCGTTAACCTTGATTTCAAGGCGATTCTCGATTTTCTCCACCTTCACGTTGGGCGTAATGCTCTGCGCCAGCGTACCCAGCGGGCCTTTCACCAAGATCTGGTTAGCGCTGATCGTCACTTCAACTTTTTCCGGCAATTCAACCGGGCTTTTTCCGACTCTGGACATCGCTTTTCTCCGTTACGCCACGATGCAGAGAACTTCCCCGCCGATGCCCATGCCCCGCGCCTTGCGATCAGTCATCACCCCTTTTGAGGTGGAAACGATGGCAACGCCGAGGCCGTTCATTACCCGGGGGATGTCACGGCTGGGTTTGTAAATACGCAGGCCGGGACGACTCACGCGCTCTATTTTCTCGATCACCGGACGACCGGCATAGTACTTGAGATTAACTTCAAGCTCAGGTTTTGAAGATTCGCCACGCACCGCGAAATCCTCAATGTAGCCTTCGTCCTTGAGTACCTTGGCAATCGCCGCCTTGAGCGTGCTCGAAGGCATCGATACGGATTCTTTTTCCGCCTGCTGCGCATTCCGAATGCGTGTCAGCATATCGGAAACCGGATCATTCATGCTCATGCAAAATTCTCCTGCTGCCTGTCTTACCAGCTAGCCTTGATTACGCCCGGGATTTCGCCGCGCATAGCGATTTCGCGCAGTTTGCCTCGAGCCAGCCCAAACTTACTATAAACACCACGCGGCCGACCGGTGAGCGCACAACGATTGCGCAACCGTACCGGGCTCGCGTTCCGCGGCAGCTTCTGCAGTTGCAGGCGCGCCTCATAACGATCTTCAGGAGCTAATTTCTGATCGTCAATAAGCGCCTTCAGCTCCGCGCGCTTGGCCGCGAACTTCTTCACGGTTTTGCGTCGCTTCAGATCGCGGTTTATCACTGCAAGCTTAGACATAGGATTCCTCAGTTGCGGAAAGGAAATTTAAATGCAGCTAGCAACGCCCTGGCCTCTTCATCGGATTTGGCGGTAGTTGCTATCGTAATATTCATGCCACGCAGCGCATCAATCTTGTCATACTCGATTTCGGGAAAAATAATCTGCTCCTTGACGCCCATGTTGTAATTTCCACGGCCATCAAAGCTGCGTCCCGAAATTCCGCGAAAATCTCGGATGCGCGGCATCGCGACACTGACGAGCCGGTCCAGAAATTCATACATGCGCGCTCCGCGCAGCGTAACCTTGCAACCCACCGGGTAATCTTCCCGGATTTTGAAGTTGGCGATAGCTTTGCGAGACTTGGTTACCAACGGTTTCTGGCCAGCAATCTTGGTCATGTCACCGACTGCGTGATCCATGATTTTCTTGTCCGCAACCGCTTCGCCCACGCCCATATTGAGTACGATCTTCTCAATCTTTGGCACCTGCATCACGCTCTTGTAACCAAACTTTTCAGTCAGTGCCTTGCTAACCGTATCCCTGAAATAAACAGCCAGGCGAGCCGGCACAGCCGGACGGTTCGGCTTGCCCTGTTTAGGCGCTGCAGGTGCAGCCGCCTTGGGAACCTTGGGGGCCTTCGCTGCTTTTTTAGCAGGCACTTCCTTCGCAGCCTTTACATCCTTGGCCGGCTTGCTTTTCTTGGAGTCTTTATCCGCGCTCATACATCTACCACTTCGCCGTTGGACTTGTAATAACGAACACGCCGTCCGTCTTCTAGTTGCCTGATACCAATTCGGTCGGCCTTTTTGGTCACCGGATTAAACAGTGCCAAATTCGAAACATGAATGGGCATTTCTTTGTCAATGATGCCGCCGGTCATGCCTTTCGCAGGATTCGGGCGCTGATGTTTTTTGACGCGGTTTGCACCTTCGACGAGCAGATGTTCCGCATCAACAATCATCTTTACGGTGCCACGCTTACCGCGATCACGGCCGGTGAGAACAACAACATCATCACCTTTCTTAATTTTTCGCATATGCGTAAATCCTCTACAACACTTCTGGAGCGAGGGACACGATCTTCATGAAACGCTCGGTCCGCAGCTCCCGGGTTACTGGTCCGAAAATCCGGGTCCCGATCGGCTCAAGTTTCTGGTTGAGCAGCACTGCGGCGTTACCGTCAAACTTCAACAAGGACCCGTCACTGCGGCGCACACCTTTGGCCGTGCGCACAACCACGGCATTGTAGACTTCGCCTTTTTTCACGCGTCCGCGCGGCGCTGCTTCCTTGATGCTGACCTTGATCACATCGCCAATACCTGCGTAGCGACGCTTTGATCCGCCGAGCACTTTGATGCACATGACTGCTCGCGCACCGGTGTTATCAGCAACATCCAGTATGGATTGCATCTGAATCATGATTGTTCCTGCTTATCTTTTCCCCAACTTGACCCCCCACATTCAGGAAAGTCAGTCTTGGAGCCCGTTCGGGCATTGTCACCGCCAATGAATTCAAGGCGGAAAATGAAGCCAGTAATTTTATAACATCAAACCTTGCGATGCAACTAAAAACTACACGCCCCGCGACTTCTCGACAAGCTTGATTACCCGCCAGGCCTTGGTCTTGGCCAAGGGGCGGCACTCTTCAATGATTACCGTATCGCCTTCCTTGTACTCATCATTGGCATCGTGAGCGTGGTATTTTTTGGAACTCTTTACGATCTTGCCCAGCAGAGGGTGCTTGACCCGCCGCTCGATGAGGACTGTTACCGTCTTGTCCATTTTGTCGCTGACGACACGCCCCGTCAGGGTGCGCTTGTTTGCTACTGGTTTGCTTGTTTCAGTCATATAGCGCTCTACCCGTTATGCCTGCATGCCCAGCACCGTGCGTACGCGTGCGATATCGCGGCGTACTTTGCGCAACTGGCTGGTGTTTGTTAATTGCTGTGTCGCTTTTTGCATGCGCAGGGAAAACTGCGCCTTGAGCAGTGACTCGAGTTCCTTGCGCAACTCATCAGCGCCTTTTGCCTTCAGTTCGCTCGATTTCATGACTTAGCCCCCAACCAAACGGTGTACAAATGTCGTCGCGATCGGCAGCTTCGCCGCAGCCAAACGGAATGCTTCCTTGGCGATCACTTCATTTACGCCGTCCATTTCATATAAAACCTTGCCCGGCTGTATCTCGGCAACCCAGTACTCGGGATTTCCCTTGCCGTTGCCCATGCGTACCTCAGCTGGTTTCCGTGAAATCGGTTTGTCAGGGAAAATTCGAATCCAGATGCGGCCACCACGCTTGATGTGACGCGTCATTGCGCGCCGCGCCGCTTCGATCTGGCGGGCAGTGAGGCGACCCCGGCCGATGGCTTTAAGGCCAAATGCGCCGAAGCTCACCTTGTTGCCACGAGTAGCAACGCCGGTATTCCGACCCTTTTGCTCCTTGCGGTATTTACGCCTGGCTGGCTGTAGCACGTTTTGCTCCTGTTTTTGCAGTTGTCCGCCTCGGCTTGCGAGCCGGTGCGGGATCCTCGGCCGGTGCAGCTGCCGCTGTGGCAAGCGCAGGCTGATCGTTCTTTCCGATTACCTCACCCTTGAATACCCAGACCTTGACACCGATGATTCCATAGCTGGTCTTGGCTTCTGAGAATCCGTAATCAATGTCGGCCCGCAGCGTGTGGAGCGGTACGCGCCCTTCGCGATACCACTCGGTACGCGCAATCTCAGCGCCGTTCAACCTTCCGGCACTCATGATCTTAATGCCTTGGGCACCAAGACGCATGGCGTTGGTAATGGCCCTTTTCATCGCACGCCGGAACATGATCCGCTTCTGCAGTTGCTGGCAGATCGAGTCCGAAATAAGCTGAGCATCAAGCTCCGGTTTGCGCACTTCTTCAATATTGACATGCACCGGAACGCCGAGCATTTTCTGCAGGTCAGCCTTGAGGCGTTCGATATCTTCGCCCTTTTTGCCGATCACCATGCCCGGGCGAGCACTGAATACCGTAATACGCGCATTTTTTGCCGGACGCTCGATGACCACTCGTGAAACAGCGGCTTGCGACAGACGCTCCTTCAGATATTCACGAACCTTGATATCTTCGAGCAGCATTCCCGGGAAATTCTTGTTGTTTGCATACCAGCGAGAAGCCCAATTGCGATTGAATGCAAGACGAAATCCGATCGGATGAATTTTCTGGCCCATGTTTACTTCCTTCCGTCACCGACTGTGACAAAAACGTGGCACGTCGGTTTCAAGATACGTACGCCCCGGCCCTTGGCAGCCGATGAAAAACGCTTCATCACTGGACCTTTCTCTACGCAAATGCGTGTGATTTTGAGTTCATCAATATCCGCGCCGTCGTTGTGCTCTGCATTGGCGATCGCCGACTCGAGCACCTTCCGTATGATCACGGCGCCTTTCTTGGGAGAAAAACCCAGAATGTTCAGCGCACTTTCCACCGTCTTACCTCGAATTAAATCCGCGACAAGACGCCCTTTTTGCGCCGAAAGCCTGACGCCGTGCAATTTAGCTGTGGTATCCATATTGATAACCTTACTTTGCCGCCGGGGTGGGTGCGGCTTTCTTGTTGGCAGGCGATGCAGAAGCGCCGCCAGCTTTCGAGTGCCCCTTGAACATGCGCGTATGCGCGAACTCGCCCAGTTTGTGGCCAACCATGTTCTCAGTCACATAGACCGGCACATGCTGCTTGCCGTTATGCACAGCAATGGTCAAGCCGACGAAATCGGGCAATATCGTTGAGCGTCGCGACCAGGTCTTGATCGGGCGCTTATCAGAACCAGCGCGCGCGGTCTCCACCTTCTGCATCAGGTGGTGATCGACAAACGGGCCTTTTTTGATGGAACGTGACATTTCTACCCCTTATCCCGTGGCTTTCGCATTGCGGCGACGAATGATCATCCCGCTGGTGCGTTTGTTTTTACGCGTCTTGTAGCCTTTGCACATGACGCCCCAAGGACTTACCGGAGCCTGCGCAGCCGCAGTCCGGCCTTCGCCACCGCCGTGAGGATGGTCGATCGGATTCATCGCCACGCCGCGCACCGTCGGTCGAATACCGCGCCAGCGCACCCGACCAGCCTTGCCGATAGATTCGAGCGAATGCTCTTCGTTGCCCACCTCGCCGATTGTGGCGCGGCAATTGACGTGCACCTTGCGGATTTCACCGGAACGCAGCCGCAACTGCGCGTATTCACCTTCACGGGCCAGTAACTGCGCCGAGGTGCCTGCCGCGCGTGCAAGTTGCGCTCCCTTTCCGGGCAGCATTTCAATGCAGCAGATCGTCGTGCCCACCGGAATGTTTCTCAGCGGCAGGGCATTCCCGGATTTGATTGGTGCTTCAGCGCCCGATACAAGCTGCGTGCCAGCTATGACACCGCGAGTCGCAATTACATAGCGACGCTCGCCGTCGGCATAACACAGCAGGGCCAGATGGGCGCTGCGATTAGGATCGTACTCAATACGCTCTACCTTTGCCGGTATCGCATCCTTGTCCCGCTTGAAATCGACAGTACGGTAATGCTGCTTGTGTCCGCCACCCTGGTGGCGCATGGTGATGCGGCCGTGTACATTACGCCCCGATTTTTTGGACTGACTCTGCACGAGATTGGCCACCGGCTTGCCCTTGTGCAGTCCCGGAGTAACAACCTTGACCAGGCCACGACGGCCCGGAGAAGTCGGTTTGACTTTGATCAGCATTACTTCACCCCCCCTTCAGCAAAGGTGATTTCCTGGCCCGCCTTAAGGCAGACATAGGCTTTTTTCCACGAACTGCGGCGGCCGACAAAACGACCAAAACGCTTTTCCTTGCCACGAACATTGGCGACCTTCACTGACTCGACCTGCGCCTTGAACATGAGTTCTACCGCAGCTTTGATCTCGGGTTTCGTGGCATCAGATGCCACGCGGAATATCACCTGTTCATGCTTGTCCGCAATGTAAGTGCTCTTCTCGGAAATCACCGGAGCGAGCAGTATCTGCGTCAGCCGTTCAGTATTAAATGCGCTCATGAGAGCAACTCCTCTATCTTGCCAACCGCGGCCTTGGTCATCAGCACCTTGCCGTGACGGATCAAACTGACCGGATCGGTATGACCGACTTCAAGCACCATTACGTTTGGCAGATTGCGGGATGACAAACGCAGATTGTCATCCAGGCTATCGGTAATGATCAGCACGTTGTCCAAACCCATGCCCTGCAGCTTCTGTGCGAGCAGCTTGGTTTTCGGCGCATCAATGGTGAATGTGTCGACTACAACCAGACGATCTTCGCGCGCCAATTGCGACAGAATCGACAACATGCCCGCACGGTACATTTTGCGATTAAGCTTCTGCGAATAGTTTTCGTCTGGCGAATTCGGGAATGTCCGGCCACCGCCGCGCCACAGCGGACTCGAAGTCATGCCGGCACGTGCCCGCCCGGTGCCTTTTTGGCGCCACGGCTTTTTGGTTGAGTGCTTGACGGTGCCGCGATCCTTCTGCGCCCGGTTTGCCAGGCGCGCGTTGGCCATATAGGCCGTAACGACCTGATGAATCAGCGCTTCGTTGTATTCGCGACCAAATGCCGCGTCCGAAGCCGACAGTTTCGCGGTGGACTTGCCCTGCTCGTTGATTACATTAAGTTCCATTGCGCACCGCCTCTACTTCGCAGGGGCGGCTTTGCCGCCTTGTTTAACTGCCGTCGCGCGCCGCGCACGTACTGCCGGGCGAACCATGACATCACCGCCGCGGGAACCGGGAACTGCACCACGGATCAGAAGAAGGCCACGCTCTGCGTCGATGCGCACGATCTTCAACGACTGCTGGGTCCGTTTCACTGCACCCAGGTGACCGGGCATCTTCTTGCCAGGAAAAACGCGGCCCGGGTCCTGCGCCATGCCGATTGATCCGGGCTTGTTGTGCGATACCGAATTGCCGTGGCTGGCGCGATTTGAGGAGAAATGATGCCGCTTGATGACGCCGGCAAAACCCTTCCCTTGCGATACGCCGGTCACGTCTACGTACTGGCCAACTTCGAAAATACTCGCCGCTACTACGGTACCGACTTTCATATCTGCCAGTGTTTCCGGCGCGACAGGGAATTCCCGCAGCACTTGCCCGGCTTCGATGCCCGCTTTTGCGTAATGTCCAGCCGCAGGCTTGCGCACGCGCGATGGCCGACGCTTGCCGAATGCCAACTGCACGGCAGCGTAGCCGTCCGTTTCGGGCGTCTTGATTTGTGAAACGCGGTTATTCGATACGTCAACGACAGTCACCGGAATGCTGTCACCGTCGTCGGTGAATACCCGCGTCATGCCGATTTTTCGGCCGACCAGTCCTAAACTCATGTTTTGTACCTTTTAACAAGGCGCCGACTTCAATTGGCCGGCAATTTCAATTTCGAATACTGACGCCTGAGCGCCAGCCTCGCACCTTTACAACTTGATTTCTACATCCACTCCAGCCGGCAGATCCAGCTTCATCAGCGCATCGACTGTTTTGTCCGTCGGATCAATGATGTCCATCAACCGCAGATGACTACGAATTTCCAATTGCTCACGCGAAGTCTTGTTGACGTGCGGCGAACGCAGCAGATCGAAGCGCTGTATGCGTGTCGGCAGCGGAATCGGTCCCTTGACCACGGCGCCAGTACGCTTCGCAGTCTCAACAATCTCCAGCGCCGACTGATCGATCAACCGATAGTCGAACGCTTTGAGACGGATACGGATTTTTTGACTTTTCAAAGCGGCCATTTTTTACTCAATCACTTTAGCAACGACGCCGGCGCCGACGGTTTTGCCACCCTCGCGCACCGCAAAACGCAGACCCTCTTCCATCGCAATGGGCTGGATCAGCGTTACCGTCATCTGAATGTTGTCCCCGGGCATCACCATCTCCGTGCCCTTAGGCAACTCGATGCTCCCCGTCACGTCAGTGGTCCGGAAGTAGAACTGCGGACGATAACCATTGAAGAACGGCGTATGACGACCACCCTCGTCCTTCGACAGCACATACACTTCCGCCGTGAACTTGGTATGCGGCGTGATCGAG
>JBBKXO010000200.1:0-20311 GCA_037969525.1 Burkholderiales bacterium
CGATGCAGCTGCGTTATCTGCAGACGCTGGGCGCCATTGCCGGCGACAAATCCTCGACCATCGTGTTTCCGGTGCCCATCGATCTACTGGGGCAGATGCTGAGCCAAAGCAAGAAGAACTCCACACCGTCGACCTGAGGTAGCCCGACGCAGGCGCGGGCCAGCCCTCCGTTGGCCCCGCCTGCTTGTTGATGTGGGTCAATAACCGGGATATCCGCTCAATTTACGCTTGCAGTCATGAGGTTCCCGGGCTCGGATGCCCGTGCGCGTATTGCGGTTGTTGCGCGACAGCGATAGGTCATGCGCAAATGCCTGGCCGGTTGACCTTGTGCGGGTAATCGCAGTCATGCGGCCCGGCCTGCTCTGAACGGGCGCGCGCAAACCAAAAAGGAGGACGTCAATGATGCATCAGGGGCTGCTTGCGCGCAGAGGGGTGTGGATCGCCGCCCTGCTGGCGGTGTACGCCCTGATCGCGCTGATGCCGGTGGTCCTTGCCGCCCTGCAAGGACTCCGGCCCCGTCCGTTCTGGGACGAATTTTCGTCCGCCATCGCCATGGCCGGATTTGCAATGCTGCTGATGGAGTTTGTGCTCTCCGGACGCTTTCGCGTAGTTTCCGGGTCTATCGGCATCGATTCGACCATGCGGTTTCACCAGCTGATTGCACGCGTGCTGACAGTCATGCTGCTGATCCACCCGTTCCTCTATACCCTGCCCATGAGCGGGCGCGGCCCGGTGAATCCGGACAGCGCGCTGTTTCTTGGCCTGACCCCGGCAGGCACCGTCAGCGGTTTGCTGGCCTGGGTGGGACTGGCGGGCGTGACCGCGATTGCCATACTGCGCGAAAAAATGGAAATCAATTACGAATTCTGGCGCCTCAGTCACGGATTGGGCGCAGCGGCAATTGCGATGTTCGGGCTGCATCACACGCTGGATATAGGCCGTTACACCGGCGACGGGTATTCAACCGCCTACTGGATTATTGCCGCCGTCGTCGCGTTTGCCGCGCTGCTCGTGGTGTATGTCATTCGTCCCCTTCGCCAGCGATCCCGCCCTTATCACGTGACGCAGGTGGCGTCCTCTGCCGAGCGCACCTGGACGGTGCGTATCGAGCCTGATCATGAGCCGCGCCGGTTCAATTTTGCAGCGGGACAGTTTGCCTGGTTGAAATTCACTCAACCGTTGTGGCGAATTACAGAACATCCTTTCTCCATCAGTTCGAGCCCGGCACAGCTGCCGGCGCTCGAGTTCATGATCAAGGAGTCCGGGGATTTTACGCGGCAGATCGGCCAGCTCGCGGCGGGAACAGCGGCCTATGTCGATGGGCCGCACGGCAATTTCACCCTCCATGGCAGATCCGGCAAGGGCCTGGTGCTAATTGCCGGAGGAGTCGGCTTTGCGCCGATTCTCAGTATTCTGCGACAACTGGTTGCCGATGGGGACCGCCGCCCCGTGATCCTGATTTACGGCAATCGAATCGCAGAACAGATCGCTTGCCGGGATGAGCTTGGAGCATTGCAACAGCAGCAGGCGATTGATCTCAAGGTGTTTTTTGTGCTCTCCGAGCCTGCTGCCGGATGGGACGGGCTCGTCGGGCAACTTGATGCCCCGGTGCTGGAGCAATGCCTGCCGGAGATGGAACGTAACCAGTGGCTGTACCTGGTGTGCGGGCCGACGGCGATGATCGACAGCGTGGAGGAGGCACTTGCCCGTGCCGGAGTGCCGTTGGCGCAGATTGTGGCCGAGCGCTTCCGCTACGATACGGGCGGTCTTACGGTGCGCGAAATGTTCATGCTCGGGATATGCGCCATGATTACGCTGCTCATCCTGTCCGGCGCAATCCTTTTTACCTTACGCTGAAGTTAAATCCAGATGAGTCCATTGCAATCTGATTTGTCTGCGTGGCATGCATGTACTGCAGACGAAGTCCTGTCTGAACTGGGTGCCACCCGTGACGGTCTTTCCCGCTCGGAGGTCGAGGGCAGGCGTCTGAAGTACGGAGCGAATCTCCTGCAGGAGGGCCGTCAGCGCGGGCCATGGCGAATTCTGCTTGACCAGTTTTCGGATTTCATGATTCTGGTTTTGCTTGCTGCTGCCGTGTTGTCGGGCATCATCGGCGACCTGATTGATACGCTCGCCATTGTTGCCATTCTGCTGCTCAACGCAGTGATCGGTTTTACGCAGGAGTTTCGCGCTGCAAAGGCGATGGCGGCGTTACGGCGCATTGCTGCGCCGACGGCTACGGTGATGCGTAATGGTCACCGCATGACGCTACAGGCACAGGACCTGGTGCCAGGTGACATGGTGCTGCTCGAGGCAGGCAACATGGTTCCCGCCGATTTGCGGTTGCTTGATTCGGTGCGCATGCGGGCCGAGGAGGCAACTTTGACCGGCGAGTCGGTGCCGGTGGAGAAGAGTGCGGCGGCGCGTGTGGACGCGGATGCCGCGCTCGGCGACCGGTTCAATATGGCTTACAAAGGCACGATCGTTACGTACGGTCGCGGTAGCGGCATCGTGGTTGCGACCGGCATGGCCACTGCGCTCGGGCAGATTGCGGCGCTGCTCGCTGCCGAGGGTGATCTCAAGACCCCGCTGCAGAAACGGCTGGCGGTATTCGGACAACGCCTTGCCATCGGTGTTCTGCTGATTTGTACGGTGATTTTTGTCGCGGGATTGCTGCGTGGCGAGCCGCCCTTGTTGATGCTGCTGACGGCTGTGAGTCTTGCTGTTGCGGCGATTCCGGAAGCGTTGCCCGCGGTGGTGACCATTGCGCTTGCGTTGGGCGCGTACCGCATGGTCGAGCACAATGCATTGATGCGTCGCTTGCCGAGCGTGGAGACGCTGGGCTCAATTACCTATATCTGTTCGGACAAGACCGGGACGCTGACGGAAAACAGGATGCGGGTCGAATCCTGTCTGATTGGCGGCGAGGCCATGGCGCTCAACCGGATTACAGGTTCTGCGGCTGAGCGCCTGTTTCCCGCAATCGCGTTGTGCAATGACGCGGTGGGCGGCGCAGACGGCGTTGCCGGAGATCCGACCGAGGTGGCGTTATACGAAGCGGCACTCGGCGCGGGTTTCAAGCGCGAGGAACTGGAGCGTACTTCGCCGCGTCGAGCAGAACTGCCGTTTGATTCAGAGCGCATGCGCATGACCACATTCCACACGAGCGGCAACGGGGTGATGGCCTATACCAAGGGCGCGCCCGAAGCAGTGTTGGCGCGCTGCGTTACCGCGAGCGCTGAAGACGGGAGCGTTGCGATCGACCGCGCTGCGCTGGAGCGTGCGGCTGGCGGGATGGCTGCGGAAGGATTGCGGGTACTGGCCGTGGCCTGTCGGCGGTGGCACAACATCCCGGATCTGGATGCGGCGGATGAGGCGGAGCGGGATCTGGAATTTATTGGTCTGGTTGGCTTGATTGATCCGCCGCGCGAACAGGCCGCTGATGCGGTGGCCACCTGCCGTGCTGCCGGTATCACGCCAGTCATGATTACCGGCGATCATCCGTCTACGGCGCGCGCAATTGCCCGCAGACTGGGAATTATCGATGACGGCGATACGGTGATGTCCGGACGCGAACTCGCAGTTCTGAGTGACGAGCAGCTGGAGTCACGCGTACGGCGGATTTTTGTGTACGCGCGCGTGGATCCTGCACAGAAAATACGCGTGGTGCAGGCATTGCAGGCGCATGGCGAGCTTGTCGCAATGACCGGTGACGGCGTTAACGATGCGCCGGCGTTGAAGCGTGCGGACATCGGCGTGGCCATGGGGCGCAGCGGCACGGATGTTGCCCGTGAAGCCTCCGACATGGTGCTGCTGGACGATAATTTCTCAACGATTGTTTCAGCCATTCGGGGAGGACGGCGGATTTACGACAATATCCGGCGGTTCATCAAATATGTCCTGACGACGAATCTCGCGGAGGTGCTGCTGATTTTTCTGGCGCCCTTCCTGGGGATGCCGCTGCCACTGCTGCCGTTGCACATCCTCTGGGTGAACCTGGTCACTGACGGCCTGCCGGGGCTGGCGCTGACGGCAGAGCCGGCGGAGGTTGGCATCATGAAGCGCAAGCCACACCCGCCCCGGGAGACGATGTTTGCCCGCGGGATGTGGCAGCATGTCCTGTGGGTGGGTGCATTGATGAGTGCACTGGTGCTGGGGTTGCAGGCCTGGAGTATCGGCGCCGGCAATGCGCACTGGCAAACCATGGTGTTCACTGCGCTGACGTTTACACAACTCGGCCACGTGATGGCGATACGCTCAGACCGCGAGTCGCTGATGACTATCGGCATCACTTCCAATATGCCGCTGCTGGTTACAGTCGCGCTGACGGTGGTGATGCATCTCGCGCTGCTCTATATCCCTGCGCTCAATCAGATATTCAACACGGCTCCATTGACCGTTGTAGAGCTGGGCATCTGTGCGGCGTGCGCGGTAATCGTGATGGGTGCAGTGGAGACGGAGAAATGGCTGGTGCGGCGGGGCTGGATTTACAGGGAGCGCGCTGACTTCGGTCGCGCGACGTCATCGCCCTGATACGGCGGTTCGACGGGTTGCCCGTCGCTGTCTGCCCATTGCAGGGTCTTGTAATCGAAATCACCGGCCACCGCCGGCTTGACCACGGCGAAGTACGGGGAAATATCGAAGTCACGCGGCGCGAACAGGCTGTGATGGCGGATATGCAGGATTTCGTCATAACAGTCGTTGCAGTCCGGATCGTCGGAAGGCCGTCGCTGGATCGAAGGCAGGATCGGGTAGCGCACCGACTGGAATGCCTGGGCGATCAGGGTGGAGCAGATGGCCTGCGTGGGCTCACCGCTGCCCAGGGCGATCATGCGCCGCCGCCACCGTACCGGCACCGGCGGCACGGGCAGCAGGTAGCGCGCCAGATCAAATACGTTGCGCATGTCGTACTGCAGACCTATGCGCGCGACGGCATAGTCGATCACGTTCTGCAGATCTTCCGGCGTGAGTCCTGCGGCGCGGCAGATGCGGGTGTGATAATTGTGATACCGGCTCAGCGGAATGGCGCGCACGCCTTCCTTGACGTCCGCTTCAATCAGGTCCAGCTGTTCGCCGTCGGCGGAGCGACGGCCGAGGACACCGCCGACGTAAAGTGCTGCGTGTGACCAGGTCGACTGTGTCAGGTATTTGATCGCGGTGCTGATTCGGGTGTCGCCCTCCACCAGCAGCACGTCGCCCGGACGGATGGCCGCGGCGAGCGCCTCCGGCGCGATGGATGTGATCGGATGAAAGCGCGGATTGGGACGGGACAGATAGCGGGCGAGTGTGCGGCCTGTAGAGGTCAGTAAGGGGCTCATCGGTTCATTATCCGGCAGATTTCAACGTGCTGCAGCGGCGGCGGCCTGTTTCCTCACGACTATGCCCGCAAGAACAGCCGGACATCGCCGGGTGTGTACGGTAGTTCGCCGCCGCATGGTGCGCGGTTACATTCATGGCCCCGCCAGCGGCCGGCGGCATGAACAGGGCATGATTGCAATGTGGCGGACCCGGGGTTGTGATACGGTGGCCCAGACCGTAGAATCGCGCCAATCAAAATACGCCCGCGGCCCTGATGCCGTCCGTGCTGACCAGTCATGATTCGTAAATTCAGCCTGATCGTTCTGCTCTTTCTGTTCTGGGTTGTGCTATCCGGATTCTTCACGCCGTTCCTGCTGGGTGCCGGCCTGGTGTCTGCACTGGCGATTACCTGGTTTGCAGCACGCATGGAAGTGATTGATCACGAAGGGCATCCGATTCATCTCGGCCTCGCCGCACTGACCTATTGGCCGTGGCTGATGGTGGAAATCGTCAAAAGCGCGTGGGATGTCACCAAAGTCGTGCTCAGCCGCCGTCTGATCGTCAGTCCGATGCTGGTGCGCACTCCCACGACCCAGAAAACCGTGGTGGGCGTGGCTGTCTATGCCAATTCCATTACTCTGACGCCGGGGACGATTTCCATCGACGTGAAGCATGGCGAGATTCTGGTGCATGCGTTGACGCAGGAAGGCGCCGCCGGCCTGCTGACAGGCGAAATGGATCGTCGCGTGACCCTGTTCGAGGGGAAGCAATGATGTTTGCCGTCGTCTCTGCTGCGTTGCTGGTAGCACTGGCGCTGGCATTGGTGCGGGCTTTTCTCGGACCCACGGTTTTCGACCGGACGCAGGCTGCCAATACTGTGGGTACCCTTGCGATGCTGCTGCTCGCGGTCATCGGATTTCTGACCGGGCGCCCCGAGTTCCTCGATCTCGCCATCGTCTACGGTCTGCTCAATGTCATCGGCACGATAGCAGTGCTCAAGTATTTCCAGTACGGCAGCCTTGGGGATCCGGGCGATGGCGATCACAAGGGTGTGCCATGAGCCTCATCACCGATATTCTGAGTTGGGGGTTACTTGTAGCGGGCGGTTTTTTCTGCATCGTCGGGTCACTTGGTCTGGTGCGCATGCCCGACCTCTATACGCGGATGCATGCAGCCAGCGTGACCGATACCCTCGGTGCCGGACTGGTGCTGGCCGGGCTGGTAATCCAGGCGGGATTTACGCTGATCACGGTCAAACTGCTGCTGATCGGACTGCTGCTGTTTTTCACCAGTCCTACGGCCACGCATGCGTTGGCCAAGGCCGCTTATGCGCGCGGTGTATTGCCCATGGCACATGAGGAGGACTCATCATCGAAGACGTGATGATCATCGTGCTGCTGACCATGATGGCGGTGACCACCGTGGTCATCGCCCGCGTGCGTAGCCTTTTTTCAGCCGTCATCCTCAGCGGGATTTACAGCTTTCTGCTGTCGACGGTGCTGGTTGCGCTTGATGCCGTGGACGTGGCGATGACCGAAGCCGCAGTGGGCGCGGGGATTTCCACGGTTCTGCTGCTGGGTACGCTGGCACTGGTGCGTAGCGAGGAAATGAAACCGCTGCACAAGCCTTATTTGCCGATGGCAGTGGCGCTCGCGACGGGCGCCGCGCTGGTCTACGGCACGCTGGATCTGCCCGCGTTTTCCGATCCCCAGGCGCCTATCCACCAGCACGTGGCGCCGCGCTACATCAATGACGGGCCGCGCGAGACCGGAATTCCCAATGTGGTGACTGCGGTGCTTGCGAGTTACCGCGGCTTTGACACGTTGGGAGAGGTTACGGTGGTGTTCACCGCGGGCATCGGCGTCATCGTGCTGCTGCGCCGCCGTATCGGGAACAAGCAAGAAGGAGACCGGCCATGAAAGATTATCTGGTCTTGCGCGTTATCGCCAAGCTGTTGATTTCATTCACTATTTTGTTTGCGCTGTATGTGCAGTTCCATGGCGATTTCGGTCCCGGCGGCGGTTTCCAGGCGGGCGTGATTGCCGCGGCGGCCATGATTTTTTACGCCATTATTTATGGCTTGCCGGCGGCACGCTCGGTGGTGCCTTCATGGCTGGTGGAGGTGATGATTGCGGCGGGCGTACTGCTCTACGCCGGCGTGGGCGTGGCGGGGCTGCTGCTGGGCGGAAATTATCTGGATTACTTCGTGCTCGACATTGACCCGGTGGCGGGTCAGCATCGCGGCATTTTCTGGGTAGAGGCCGGTGTGCTGATAACCGTGGCCGGCGTGATGCTGAAGATCTTCTACATGTTTGCCGGACGCGGCAGAGATGCGGAGGATGGGCTATGAGCATTGCCAGTCACTTCAGTTACTGGATCACGATATTTGTCGCCATCGCGGGTCTGTACATCGTGATCGCGCGCGGCAATCTGGTGAAGAAGCTGATCGGCCTGTCGATTTTCCAGACCTCGGTTTATCTGCTCTATATTGCACCCGGCAAACTGATCGGCGGCACCGCGCCGATTGTGGCCGAGGGCTTCAAGGTCTATTCCAATCCGCTGCCCCATGTGCTGATCCTGACCGCCATCGTGGTGGGTGTGGCGACGATTGCCCTCGGGCTGGCGCTGGTGGTGCGCATACGCGAGTCCTACGGCAGCATCGAGGAAGACGAAATCATTATTGCCGACAACAAGTCTGACGGCATGGACACAACGACAAGTTAATCCGGCGTGCTTTCATCCCATTTTCCCGTTCTGCAGGTTGTGCTGCCGCTGATTGCCGCGCCCGTGATGGTGCTGCTGCGGCGCAGCCTCCCTGCCTGGCTGCTGGCCGTGGTGGTCAGCTGGACCTGCGTGTTCATTTCGCTGGCCCTGCTGGCCCAGGTCGCCGATGGCAGCGTGATTTCCTATGCCATAGGCAGCTGGCCTCCGCCCTGGGGCATTGAATACCGCATCGACCTGGTCAATGCGTTCGTGCTGGTTCTGGTGTCATTGATGGCGGCAGTGGTCGTGATTTACTGCCGCGACAGCGTGAATGCGGAGCTGCCGCAGGAGCAGCATTATCTTTTTTACACAATGTTTTCGCTGTGCCTGGCCGGTCTGCTGGGCATGGCAGCCACCGGTGACGCTTTCAACGTGTTTGTGTTCATGGAGATTTCGTCGCTGTCCATGTATGTGCTGATCGCGTTGGGCCGCAACCGGCGCGCGCTGATGGCTTCTTATCAGTACCTGATCATGGGCACCATAGGCGCGACGTTTTATGTCATTGGCGTCGGGTTGCTGTATCTCGTCACCGGCACGCTTAATCTTGCCGACATGGCGCAGCGCCTGCCGGGCGTGGCCGAGGACCGGACGGTGCTGGCCGCACTTGCCTTCATCACGGTAGGCGTCTGCCTGAAACTCGCGCTGTTCCCGCTGCATCTGTGGCTGCCTAACGCCTACGCTTATGCGCCGTCTGCGATTACCGCCTTCCTTGCGGCTACTGCGACCAAGGTGTCGGTTTATATTCTGCTGCGATTTTATTTCTCGGTGTTCGGCGGCAGCCGCGTGTTTGCGCAACTGCCGATGAGCGAAATTCTGCTGGTGCTGTCACTCGCCGCCATGTTTATTGCTTCGACGATTGCGATTTACCAGAGCGATTTCAAACGTCTGCTGGCTTATTCCAGTGTGGCGCAGATCGGTTACATCACGCTGGGCATCAGTTTCGGTACTGCAACCGGGCTGACCGGCGCCATCGTTCATCTGTTCAATCACGCGGTGACCAAGGGCGCGCTATTCATGATGGCCGGTATCGTGGTGCTGCGCCTGGGCGGTGCCCGCATGGACGGCATGGGCGGTCTTGCCCGCACCATGCCCTATACGTCCTTCGGCATCGTGCTTGGTGGTCTGAGCCTGATCGGGGTTCCCGGCACCGTCGGCTTCATCAGCAAATGGTATCTGGTGCTGGCGGCCATCGAGGCCGGACAGTGGTGGGTGGCGATGTTGGTGGTGCTCAGTTCGCTGCTGGCAGTGGTGTACGTCTGGCGTTTTGTCGAGATCGCGTACTTCCGCGAGCCGGATGCCCGCGTCGCAGCGCTCAAGGAGGCGCCGTTGGGCATGTGGCTTCCGGCCTGGGTGATGATCGCGGCCTGTTTCTATTTCGGCCTGGATGCTTCACTGACCGCGGGCACGGCGGCCGCGGCTGCTGACAGTCTGCTGCAGGGGGTCAAGTGACGGCAGGCACGATCATGCTGCTTGCGCTGGCCGTACCGCTGATCGGAGCGGTGCTGATTGCTGCCGCGCACCGCATGCCCAATGTGCGTGAGACCGTGACGCTGACTACGGCCGGTGTGCTGTTTCTGCTGGTGGCGTCATTGACGCCCGAGGTGCTGGCCGGCGGCCGCCCCGAAATCACCTTGCTCGAAATCCTGCCCGGACTCACGCTCAATTTCAGGCTGGAGCCGCTGGGCATGATGTTTTCGCTGATCGCCTCCGGCCTGTGGATCGTCAATTCGCTGTATTCCATCGGCTACATGCGCGGCAATAACGAAAAGAACCAGACGCGCTTCTACGTCTGTTTTGCCGCCGCGCTGGCTGCCGCCATCGGCATCGCTTTTGCCGGCAACCTGCTGACGCTGTTCCTGTTCTATGAGGCGCTGACGCTGATCACCTATCCGCTGGTCACGCATGCCGGCACCGAAGACGCGCGGCGCGGCGGTCGGATCTATCTGGGTCTGCTGATCGGCACGTCAATCGTGTTTCTGCTGGTGGGCATCATCTGGACCTGGCAACTCGCGGGCACTCTGGAATTCACCGTGGGCGGCATACTGGCCGGCAAGACCGGCAATGCCGCACTGGGCGGGCTGCTGGCGCTGTTCATGTTCGGTATCGGCAAGGCGGCGCTGATGCCCTTCCACCGATGGCTGCCGGCGGCCATGGTGGCGCCGACCCCGGTGTCCGCACTGCTGCATGCGGTGGCGGTGGTCAAGGCCGGCGTGTTTACCGTGGTCAAGGTGATTGTTTATGTGTTCGGGGTGGAAACGCTGTCCGGACTGAAGAGCGTGGACTGGCTGCCTTTCGTTTCCGGCTTCACCATCATCTTCGCCTCCATCATCGCGCTGCGCTCCGACAACCTGAAACGGCGCCTGGCCTATTCGACCGTGAGTCAGCTCTCCTACGTGATACTGGCGGCGGCGCTGCTGGCGCCCTTGTCGATCGTCGGTGCGGCATTGCATATCGCCGCGCATGCGCTGGGTAAAATAACGCTGTTTTTTGCAGCCGGCGCGATCTACACGGCAGCGCATAAAACCGAGGTCAGCCAGCTCGACGGGATCGGCTGGCGCATGCCCTGGACCATGGGCGCTTTCACGGTGGGTGCGCTGTCGATGATCGGGCTGCCCCCGGCGGCAGGATTCATCAGCAAATGGTACATCCTGCAGGGGGCACTCCTGACGGAGCAGTGGAATGCCGTGGTTGTCATTGCCGCCAGTACGCTGCTCAACGCCGGCTATTTTCTGCCGATCATTTATCGTGCTTTTTTCGTTAAGCCGCCCGCTGATGATGATCATGCGCATGGCGAGGCGCCATGGACCATGGTGGTTGCGCTCACGCTGACAGCTTTTGGTACGGTCATGATGTTTTTCTATCCCGCCATTCCGCTGGCGCTCGCGCGCCAGCTTGCAGGAGTATGAGCATGCAACAACATTGGCTGACACGACCCGAGACCATCAGGAAGTTATGGTGGCTGCTGATCGCGGTGCTTGCGGCGACCGTGTTGGCGGAATTCTTTGTCGACCACGACGCGCATTTCGGCATCGACGGCACGTTCGGGTTCAACGCCTGGTACGGTTTCGCGACTTGTGCGGCCATGATCTTGGTCGCCAAGATCATCGGGCTGGTGCTGAAACGGACCGACACCTATTACGAGGACAAGGAGCGTCATGACTAGTCTGACGCTTCATCCGGGACTGGTCCTGATTGCCGGCGCCCTGGTGGTCGCGATACTGCAGGGTCGGGCCCGCTACGCGGCAATACTGGCCTTCCCGGCGCTGGCGCTATACATGGTGTGGCAGGTGCCCGACGGCATCGCATGGAGCGTGCCGTTTCTCGACTATCAGCTGGCGTTGATTTCAGGGGACAAGCTGTCGCGCCTGTTCTCGACCATTTTTGCGATCATGGCCCTGGTGGGCGGTATTTATGCGCTGGGGCAGAAGAGTCGACTGGAAGTGCCGGCCGCCTTCATCTATTCCGGTGCGGCAATCGGTGTGGCGCTTGCCGGCGATCTCGTTACCGTGTTCGTGTTCTGGGAGCTGATGGCCATCGGGTCCACGCTGGTGATCTGGAGTGCCGGCGGCAGTGCCTACCGCGCCAGCCTGCGCTATCTGATGATTCATCTGTTGGGCGGCGTCATCCTGATGGCGGGGATTGCCGGGCATGTGGCGCAGACCGGATCCATCGAATTCCAGCGTATGGCGCTCGACAGCCCGGCGCACTGGCTGATCCTGGCGGGATTCCTGATCAACGCCGGGGCACCGCCGCTGTCCGCGTGGCTGCCTGATGCCTATCCCGAGGCATCGTGGAGCGGCACGGTTTTTCTGTCGGCGTTCACCACGAAAACCGCGGTGTATGTTCTGCTGCGCGGATTTCCGGGCACCGAACTGCTGATTTATATCGGATTGTTCATGGTGTTCTACGGCATCATTTATGCGCTGCTCGAAAACGACATGCGACGCATTCTGGCCTACAGCATCATCAACCAGGTCGGCTTCATGATCGCCGGCATCGGCATCGGCACCGAGATGGCCCTGAACGGGGCGGCGGCGCATGCGTTTACCCATATCATTTACAAGGCGCTGCTGCTGATGTCGGCCGGTTCGGTCCTGCTGATGACGGGCAAACGCAAATGTACGGACCTGGGCGGATTGTTCCAGAGCATGCCGGTGACGGCGGTATGCGGCATTATCGGCGCGCTCGCGATTTCATCGTTCCCGCTGACATCGGGCTTTATCAGCAAGTCCATGATTTCGCAGGCATCTGCGGACGAGCATCTGTTTTATGTCTGGCTCATGCTGGCGGCAGCTTCCGCCGGCGTGTTCCTGCACGCCGGCATCAAATTTCCGTGGTTCGTGTTTTTCCAGAAAGATTCGGGAATGCGGCCACCGGAACCACCCCGCAGCATGCGGGTTGCGATGATCCTGTTCGCGGCGCTGTGCATCTTGCTCGGACTGTTTCCCGGGCCGCTTTACGCCCTGCTGCCTTACACCGTGAATTACGTGCCCTACACCGGCGCGCATGTGGTCACGCAGTTGCAGCTCCTGTTGTTCTCCGGCCTGGCATTTTTTGTAATGCTTAATTATCTGCGTCGCACCCTGACCATCACGCTCGACGTGGACTGGTTTTACCGCGTGTCCCTGCGTTATGCAGCGACTGCGCTGATCGGCGCATTGCTGGCGGCAGCGGACGCATTTACCGGCTGGACGCGCGGCTGGCTCGTGCGCCGTGAACAGGCGCTGGAATTGCGCTTTGGCGAGCGGGCGAGCGCACTGCGGCCCACCGGCAATATGGCGCTGTGGGTCATGGTGTTGCTGCTGGCTTATCTGCTGCTGTACTTTTTTTAGCAGGCGCGCCTGCTGATCCAGGACACCTGCGGTGGTGGCAGTTGACTCGGCTCCTTCATTACCGGCTCAGATGTCAGCTTTTCGTGAGCGTGATTGTGCTAGTGTTGGCGGCGTGAACAGTCGCAAGGGCAGACTTGCATTTGTAGGCTTCCGACGCTACGATGGTTTGTCCGTAATATGGCGTTGCACATGGCGAAATCTAATGTTTGCCATGTTGCATTCCCAAATGTGTGGCGGGATTGCGCGAATAAGAAGCCAAGCGCGCGGGATTCCGTTTTGGTTCCGTTAATTCACTGTCCTTTGGAGGAGCAAAATGGTTCAAAAACAGGATGTTAAACCAACTGAAGCGAGCCCGACCCGGCGCAAGTTTCTGACGGGTGCTGCGGCCGCGACCACCGGTGCCGCCATTGCCGGGTTCCCGATGATTTCGGTGGCGCAGTCTCCCATCGTCATCAAGATGCAGGGCGCCTGGAGCGCGACGGACATATTCAACGAGATGGCGAGCGAATTCGTCACCCGCGTCAATGAAATGGCCGGCGGTCGCCTGAAGGTCGACTATCTCGTCGGCGGTGCCGTGGTGAAGCCGTTCGAAGTCACCGACGCCGTGAGCAAGGGCGTGCTCGACGCTGGTCATACCGTGCCGGTGTACTGGTACGGCAAATCGAAAGTCGCCTCACTGTTCGGTTCCGGCCCGATTAATGGCTGCGATGCGAACCAGACCCTGGCGTGGATTTATCGCGGCGGCGGCCTTGCCCTGTATCAGGAACTGCTTAAGAAACTCAATCTGAACTATGTCGGATTCTTTGCGATGCCGATGCCGACACAGCCTCTGGGCTGGTTCAAGAAACCGATTACCGATGCCAAGCAGCTGGTAGGCCTCAAATACCGCACCGTGGGTTTGGCCGCTGACCTGTTCCAGCAGATGGGCGCGAAAGTCACACAATTGCCGGGCGGTGAAATCATCCCCGCGCTGGAGCGTGGCGTTATCGACGCCTTCGAGTTCAACAATCCGACCTCGGACATGCGCTTCGGTGCTCAGGACGTGATCAAGAACTACGAGATGGGCAGCTTCCACCAGGCAATGGAGTTTTTCGAGATCGCCATCAACCAGAAGAAGTGGGATTCGATGGGCAAGGATCTGCAAGCCATCTGGAGGTACAGTGTTGAAGCGGCGTCGCAGTCGAACTACTGGACCGCGATGGACAATTACTCGCGCGATCTGCAGGTGCTGAAGGACAAGCATAAAGTCAATGTCATTCGCACGCCGAAGTCGATTTTCCAGGCGCAACTGGCAGCGTGGGACGTTATAAACGCCAAACTGTCGGGTGAGGATCCGTTCTTCAAGAAAGTGGTCGACTCGCAGCGTGACTGGGCCAAACGCGTCGCTTACTATCATTTCCTGAACGACGCCGACTACAGGCTGGGTTACGAGCATATTTTCAAGGCCAAAATCCCCTCGTAATTTCACTAACTATCGTGAGTAATCGGGGCGGCGCCAACCGGTGTCGCCCCGTTATTTTGTCATTGGACACCTGAGCCATGATTAACCGTTTCATCTACGGCATCGACCTGTTGAGCAAAACGGTCGGCCACGCATTCGCCTGGTGCATCATCATCCTGACACTGGGCACGTCGTACGAGGTATTCGTACGCTACGTAATGAACAATCCCACTAGTTGGGCCTTCGACTTCAGCTATCTCATGTATGGCGGCCTGTTTTTCATGGCGGGCGCGTACACGCTGTCGCGTGATGGCCATGTGCGCGGAGATTTCATATACCGCATGTGGCGTCCACGCACTCAGGCCATCGTGGAGCTTTCACTCTACATACTGTTCTTTTTCCCCGGCGTGCTGGCGCTGGTGATCGCCGGCTGGCAATACGGTATTGACTCCTTCAAGATCCGCGAAGTGAGCATCAACAGCCCGGTCGGCATACCAGTGTGGCAACTGAAGCTGCTGATCCCGTTCGGCGCCGGACTGCTCGCGCTGCAGGGTTTTGCCGAGGTGCTGCGCTGCATACAATGTATCCGTGACAACTGCTGGCCACAGCGGCTGCACGATGTCGAGGAGCTGGAGAGCGTACTGGCCAAAGAGCATGCGGCCAAGGAAGCAGCCAATCAAGGGGGCGCGAAATGAGTGATCCGGTTCTCGCCCTGGTCATGCTGGGGCTGTTCATATTCGTGATCTTGCTGGGATTTCCCATCGCCTTCACGCTGATGGGCATGGGCGTCGGATTCGGTTACTACGCCTACTATCAGCCCGGTCAGGAATTATTCGACAGCCGGTTGTTCTACCTGTTGACGCAGAACACCTGGAGCATCATGAGCAGCGACGTGCTGGTCGCCGTGCCACTGTTCCTGTTCATGGGCTATGTGATCGAACGCTCCAACATCCTCGAACGGCTGTTTTACAGCCTGCAGGTGGCGTTGCGCCATGTGCCAGGCTCGATGGCGGTGGCGACGCTGATGACTTGCGCCATGTTCGCGACGGCCACCGGCATCGTGGGTGCAGTGGTGACGCTGATGGGATTGCTGGCGTTGCCGGCCATGCTCAAGGCGGGTTACGACCAGAAACTGTCTACGGGCGTCATCTGCGCCGGCGGCACGCTGGGCATCCTGATCCCGCCCTCGATCATGCTGATCGTGTATTCGGCGGCGGCCTCGGTGTCGGTGGTCAGGCTTTATGCGGCGGCACTGCTTCCCGGTTTTCTGCTTGCGGGGCTTTACATCACTTACGTGATCACGCGCGTAGTCATCAATCCCAAGCTGGCGCCGAAGCTACCGAAAGAGGAGGGCAACGTGCCGTGGAGCAAGGCGCTCCTGCTGCTGCTGAAGGCTTTCGTGCCGCTGGCTTTGCTGATCCTCTCGGTGTTGGGTTCGATACTGGGTGGACTGGCGACACCGACCGAGGCCGCTGCAGTTGGCGCTTTGGGCAGCCTGATTCTTGCAGCGGCGTATCGCGCGCTGACCTGGGGCAGGTTGCAGGAGGCGGTCTATCTCACAGCGCGAACTTCGGCGATGGTGTGTTTCCTGTTTGTCGGTTCCTGGACCTTTTCGTCAGTGTTTTCATATCTGGGCGGCGAAGGCCTGATCAAGGAATTCGTGCTTGCAATGGACCTGAATCCGATCACCTTCCTGATTCTGTCGCAGGCTATTATTTTCCTGTTGGGCTGGCCGCTGGAATGGACGGAAATCATCATCATCTTTGTGCCGATCTTCCTGCCGTTGCTGCCTCACTTCAACGTGGATCCGATGGTGTTCGGCATATTGATCGCGCTCAACCTGCAGACTTCATTTTTGACGCCACCCATGGCCATGTCGGCGTATTACCTGAAGGGCATCGCGCCGGCATCCGTGGAACTGTGGACCATATTCAAGGGTTGTTTCCCGTTTCTGGGCATGGTGATCATCACCATGATCCTCGTTTACGTGTTCCCGCAGCTGATGTTCTGGCTGCCGAACCTTATCTACGGGAATTGATCGACGCATGGATGCTTCCCGCCTCAACTGGTTGTCTGCGACCGACGCCGCGCGCACGATCCGCGAAGGGGCGGTCCGGTCAGAGGAGTTGATGGAATCCTGCCTCACGCGAGTACGCGAGGTGGACGAGCAGGTGCAGGCGTGGGCGTATCTCGATCCGGAGCATGCGCTGGTGCAGGCGCGGGCGCGCGACGCTGATCGTGCCGAGGGTGGCGCCATCGGTCCGTTGCATGGCGTGCCAGTCGGAATCAAGGACATCGTAGACACCGGCGATATGCCGACCGAGGACGGCAGTGCCCTCCACGCTGGCCGTACGCCGGAACGCGATGCCACTGTGGTCGCGATGCTGCGCGCCGCGGGTGCCGTGATCATGGGCAAGACCGTGACCACGGAACTGGCGACGTACGCGCCCGGCAAGACCCGTAATCCGCACAACCCCGAACATACGCCGGGCGGTTCCTCCAGCGGTTCGGCTGCTGCCGTGGCTGCCGGCATGGTGCCGCTGGCGATCGGCAGCCAGACCAACGGCAGCGTGATACGTCCGGCCGCGTACTGCGGCGTGTACGGCTTTAAACCTACTCATGGGCTGATACCGCGCGGCGGTGTGCTGAAGCTGTCGCGCACACTGGATCAGGTGGGCGTCTTTGCGCGCACTCTGGAAGACATTGCGCTGATCGTTGAGCAAATGGTCGGCCATGATCCGCTGGATCCGGATACCCAAGTGCGCGCGCGTATGCCGTTCTGCGCTACTGCAGGTGAAGAGCCGCCGCTGCCGCCGCTCATTGCTTTTGTGAAGGGCCCCGTCTGGGCGCGTGCCGAGGAAGAAACGCAAGAGGCGTTTGCAGAACTGATCGCTGCGCTGGGTGACCGTGTGGTGGAAGTTGAACTCCCCAGTCTGGTAAGTCAGGCTCACGACTGGCATCAGACCATCATGGAAGCCGAGATGGCGGCAAATCTCGATGCCGAGTGGGAGCGGGGACGGGAACAACTGCCGCAGGGACTGCGCGAGCAGCTGGAACGCGGGCGTGCAGTGACCGCGCTGGATTATCAGCTGGCGCGCGCGCGCATACCGCTGATCAACGAAGGTTTTGCGGAAATTTTTGATCGTTGCGATGCCATCATCACCCCCGCGGTGTCGGGCACTGCACCCAAAGGACTGGAATCCACCGGTGATCCGGCGTTCTGTACTTTGTGGACCCTGTGCGGGATGCCCGCGCTCAACCTGCCGCTGATGCGTGGCGGGAATGGTCTGCCGCTGGGCGTGCAACTGGTGGGGCGACGCCACGGCGATGCGCGTTTGCTGCGCACCGCACGCTGGCTGGCGGCACAGGTCGCGACGAACTGAATCGATACGGAGAAATCTCAAATGTTTTTCAAAATTCTTTCAAGCATAGTGGCGGCGGCCCTGCTCATCATTTTCATCGGCCCCGTGGTGGTCAAACTCAAGGATGTGGCGCTCACCGTGGTAGTGATGATCGGCGTGGTGATGATGGCCACGGATATCTGGCAGACGCTGCAGTCGAAGGACGAGTGATCGCAGAAACGTGACTGTAGCAACGAAGTTATCCGGTGCGTCGCGGCGCCATAAGAAACGATCCCCCTCAGTGCCCGACAGAATAGTTGCATCGCGCCGCGGCTTTCTGCGCAGCGCCGGTGTTGTCAGTGCCGCCGCCATTGCGGGTTACCCGATGATTGCAGGCGCGCAGCAGCCCACGATACTGCGTCTGCAGGGCGCCTGGTCTGCGAAAGACATTTTCCACGAGTACGCCCTCGATTTTTCCAGAAAAATAAATGAAATGTCCGGAGGCCGTTTGCGGGTGGAAGTACTGCCTGCCGGTGCGGTGGTCAAGGCGCAGGATTTGCTGCAAGCCGTGCACAAAGGCGTCATCGACGGCTGCCACGCCGTGCCCGCCTTCTGGTATGGACGAAATACGGCGTTTTCGCTGTTCGGCGCGGGACCGGCGCTGGGCATGGATGCCAACGGATTCCTTGCCTGGATGCGTTATGGCGGCGGCATGGGGCTGTATACGGAACTCATCCACCGCCAGCTCAATCTCAACATCATGCCGTTTTTCACCGGGCCGATGCCGACCCAGCCACTCGGTTGGTTTAAAAAGCCGGTCAAATCCAGTGCCGATTTCAAAGGGCTGAAAATCCGAGCCACCGGACTGGCCGGTGATCTGTTCCGCGAGATGGGCGCACAGGTTGAGACGGTGGCGGAGCAGGACATCGTTGCAGCGCTGAAGAACGGTGAGCTCGATGCAGTGGAATTCAACAATGCCAGTTCGGACCGCTGGCTGGGGCTGCCCGATGCCGCCAAGATCTGCATGCTGAAAAGTCAGCATCAGCCGGCGGAGGTGTTCGAGGTGCTTATCAACCGCAAGAAATTTGACTCCCTGCCGGCGGATCTGCAGGCTATCGTCCGTTATGCCGCTGAAGCTTCCAGCGCCGACATGTCGTGGAAAGCGCTGCATCGTTACCCCGACGATCAGGCGTGGATGCGTGACAAACAGGGTGTGGTTTTTCACAAAACGCCGACGGAGGTGCTGCGTGCCCAGATGAAGGCATGGCGTGCGGTGCTGGCGCGTCATGTGCAGAGCAATCCGTTTTTTGAAAAGGTGTGGAAGGCCCAGCTGATATGGGCGCGGCGCACCGTCGGCTGGTCGCAGGACACGCTGATCGATTCCGGGCTGGCCTACGATTACTGGTTCAGCGGCCAGCAGCAGAAATAATTTCAACAGCCCAATCAGGCTATGAACGGAGCAGATAGATGAATGCAGCACGCCAACCCCGGGTACTGGTGACCCGCGAAGTATTCGATGAAACACTTGATTATCTGCGCCAACACTGTGAGGTGCGGGACAATCAGGGTGACGCACCGTTTGCGCCGGATGCACTGGCAGCAGCTGTTGCTGACCGGGACGGCCTGATGTGCTGTCTCACCGACCGCGTCGACGCGGCGTTGCTGGCAGCCGCGCCGGGACTCAAGGCAGTTGCCAATATTGCCGTGGGTTACAACAATATCGACGTGCCGGCATGCACCGCGCGCGGCGTGATGGCGACCAACACCCCGGGGGTGCTCGACGACAGCACGGCAGACCTGGCCTGGACGCTGATGCTGGGCACTGCGCGGCGCATCACCGAAGTCGAGCGCCGCATCCGCGACGGCGAGTGGACCGGCTGGCAATTGAAACAGTGGCTGGGCGTGGATGTGCACCACGCCACGCTCGGCATCATCGGCATGGGACGCATCGGGCAGGCCATTGCGCGGCGCGCCACCGGCTTCGACATGAAGGTGATTTACCACAACCGCAAGCGCATCGCGTTCGAACTGGAGCGCAAGGCCAACGCGACCTATGTGTCCTTCGACGAGTTGCTGGCGCAGGCGGATTTCGTCGTGCTGCAGATGCCTTATTCACCGGAGACCCATCATCTGATCGGCAAGGCGCAGCTTGCGAAAATGAAACGCTCGGCAATCCTGATTAATTCCACGCGCGGCGGTGTCGTCGATGATGCGGCGCTGATCCAGGCACTCAAGGACGGTACCATTCGCGGTGCGGGACTGGATGTGTACGAGAACGAGCCCAAACTCAATCCGCAGTTTCTCAAGCTCGACAATGTGGTACTGGCGCCGCATGTAGGCAGTTCCACCGAGGCCACGCGTAAGGCGATGGCCATGCTGGCGGCACAGAATCTCGTAGCCGCGCTACGCGGTGATACGCCGCCCAACCTGCTCAACCCCGAGGCGCGCCGCAGTCATTGACGATAGTCGGATGTATTGTTGTATGTAATTGATTTAATTCATATTTTAATGTAAGTCCAGGCTTTCTGCCGGACCCCGCTATAGTCATCAGCCATGAGTTACGCCTCTCAACTGCTCGATCTGCTGGTGCAGGTCATGTTGCCCCTGTCGCTGCTGGTGGCCGCGGGTGCGCTGTG
>JBBKXO010000201.1:0-15592 GCA_037969525.1 Burkholderiales bacterium
GGCCATCGAAATGGCCAAGCGCTCCCGTTACACTGCAGTGATTTCGCACCGATCGGGGGAGACCGAGGATACAACCATCGCTGATATCGCGGTCGCAACCAATGCCATGCAGATCAAGACCGGTTCACTGTCGCGTACTGATCGTCTGGCCAAATACAATCAGCTGCTGCGTATCGAGGAAGATCTTGGCGATACTGCGAGCTATCCCGGACGTGGCGCTTTTTACCAGTTGCGCTAGTTCGTTTCCGCAGGCTGGTCTCTTGAGCTGACGTCATGCGACTGCTTGCAATTGTGCTTGCCGGGCTGATCGTGCTGATTCAATATCCGCTGTGGCTGGGCAAGGGCGGTCTGCTGCGGGCATGGGAAATGGAACGACAGATAGAAACACAGAGGTCATCCAACAGCCGGTTACAGGCGCGTAATGCCGCACTGGATGCCGAGGTGCTTGACCTGAAACAGGGACTGGAAGCCATTGAAGAGCGTGCGCGCAACGAGCTGGGCATGATTCGTCGTGATGAAATTTTTTTTCAAGTGCTGGAAACCGCACCGGCCAACAGTAGTACCGCCCGCCCGGACAAGTAGGCTGTCCGTTACTTTTTTATCAACTGTTCAGTGAATATTCAGCGATGAGCGCAATCATCATCGACGGTACCATCATGGCCCGTCAGGTCCTGGAGGAACTTAAAACCCGGGTCGCCGCACTTGCCGGGACTGGTCGCCAGCCGGGGCTGGCAGTGCTGCTGGTGGGTGATGACCCGGCATCTGCGGTCTACGTGCGGAGCAAGGAACGTGCTTGTCGTGAGGCCGGCGTGCTGACCTTCGACACCCGCCTGCCGGCATCAGCTACGCAAGCGCAATTGCTGCAGAAAATAGATGATCTCAATGGTGATCCGCAGGTGCACGGCATACTGGTGCAACTGCCCTTGCCACCGCATATAGACGCAGTGCAGGTATTGCAACGCATCGCAGTCGGCAAGGATGTTGACGGTTTCAGCTGGCGCAACCTGGGCGCACTGCTCGATGGTCATCCAACCCTGTCTCCCTGCACTCCATCAGGTGCAATGGTGATGCTGGAACGCTCAGGCATACCCATTGCCGGCCAACATGCGGTGGTAATCGGGCGCAGCACCATAGTCGGGAAACCAGCAGCCCTGATGCTGCTGCGACGCAATGCCACAGTCACGGTTTGTCATTCACGAACTGCTGACCTGGCCGAGATGACACGACAGGCTGATATTCTGATTTGTGCCATCGGTAAACCGCGGTCTGTTACAGCCGATATGGTCAAACCCGGCGCGGCAGTGATCGATATCGGCATCAATCGGCTGCCCGACGGAAAATTATGCGGCGACGTAGATTTCGAGAATGTCCGGACGCGTGCCGGCTGGATTACCCCGGTGCCGGGTGGGGTCGGCCCCATGACCGTGGCCATGGTCATCGCCAATGTCATTCAGGCAGCAGAAGGCGCCGCACACTGATGCCGGCATCCGCGCGCCGCCTCAGCAGGAGAAAGTGTTGGCAAATCCCAGGAGCAAATCCGGATTCAAGTAGCCTCTGAAGGCGACGTACGTCAACAGAGCCGCAAGCACTGCAAGCGCCAGGGTGACCGCCAGTTTCATCGGGGTCTGCGTCATGTACAACACACTCCAGGGACAACTCCACATTGCAGATTATTGCATAAGTGCATATTGCTCGCGTCCAGCTGTTAGTGCCTCCAGCCCTTAGCAAATAACCAGTGATTCAGAGCGGTGGCCGGGGCCGTTGCTATAATCCGCGCTTTGCCTCGCACCGGAAACTCCCTTGAGTCTTTCCCCTACATCCTTGGCTCGGTTCGGCCTCGCATTCGCGGATCTTTACGATCGCGATGGACTGATTCGTCTGGATCAGTCCTTCCTCAAGGAACTTGAGCTGACAGATTCCGGGGCGCATGCGCGGCTGTTGGCGGCACGCTCAGAAGTCACGCCGCTCGCAGCCAAAGCCGAATCCGAACTTCTGCTCGCACTGGCCCCGCATCTGGAAGATTTTATAGCTCAACTGTTCGGCATCGAAGCCGAAGTGCGTACGCTGGCGGAGCAGCATCAGGCGCTGGCGCCGCTGTATAGCGTCAAACGGCTGTTCGTGCAGCGCAAGGCGATGCACAGATACAAGGCAGATGCTGCCGCCGCGATCGATGGCGTCGCCATTGGTGGGCGGCTCGTGGCCTTGTTCAAGGAACCCCTGACGGAGTTGGCATTCGCACGTCACGTGGTGAAATGGCAGCAGGACGAACAGACAAACTCCGAGGCGCTGGAATTAGCGCTGCAGTACGCGGCTTGGGCAGCCCACACAATAGCAGGGCGAGTCCGACACCATACCGGGGTGCTGTTCAAGGCCCCGCACAAACTGGATAACCAGAACCTGGTGCCTGTGCAGACCGCAACCTCCGCCGGCTATACCGAACATCGCTTCAATGTGTCGCGCCTGCGCTTGCGCGATGGTTTCAAGCTGACCGACCAGGGCACTGATCTGACAGGCGCTCTGGACGAGGCGAATTACTGTATCTGGTGTCATGAGCAGGGCAAGGACTCCTGCTCCAAGGGATTGCAGGAAAAGGGCGCCAGCGGGCGCGGTGCGCAATCGTTCAAGAAATCTCCGTTCGGCATTACGCTGGCAGGCTGTCCGCTCGAGGAAAAAATCTCCGAGTTTCACAAGGCCAAGACCGAGGGCCTTGCCATCGGCGCCCTGGCCATCATCGTCATCGACAACCCCATGGTTGCAGCGACCGGGCACCGCATCTGCAACGATTGCATGAAAGCTTGCATTTACCAGAAGCAGGAGCCGGTCAATATTCCGCAGGCGGAGACACGTACGCTGAAGGATGTGCTCGAACTGCCCTGGGGTTTTGAGATCTACAGCCTGCTGACGCGCTGGAATCCGCTCAACTTGCGCAATCCCTATCCGCGAGCGCAATCCGGAAAGCGCGTGTTGATTGCGGGCATGGGCCCTGCGGGATTTTCACTGGCGCATTTCCTGATGAACGACGGTCATACCGTGGTGGGCATTGATGGCCTGAAAATCGAGCCCTTGGCTGCTGAATTGTCCGGCGTGGCTGGCTCTGGCAAGCGCGTGCCATTCAACGCCATTCGCGACATCAGCAACATGTACGAATCGCTGGACGAGCGCGCGATGGCCGGTTTTGGCGGTGTCGCGGAATATGGCATTACCGTGCGCTGGGATAAAAATTTCCTTAAAATCATCAGGTTACTGTTAGAACGCCGTTCACAATTCGCGCTGTTTGGTGGCGTGCGTTTCGGCGGCACGATTACTGCCGAAAACGCTTTTGCGCTGGGCTTTGACCACATTGCGCTGGCGATTGGTGCCGGCCGGCCGACAGTGATCGACATGCCCAATGGGCTCGCGCGCGGAGTACGTACCGCGTCAGATTTCCTGATGGCGCTGCAGCTGACCGGTGCAGCCAAGCGCGATTCCATTGCCAATATGCAATTGCGCCTGCCAGTGGTAGTGATCGGCGGCGGGCTGACCGCAATCGATGCGGCGACTGAGTCGCTGGCTTATTACCCGCTGCAAGTGGAGAAGTTCCTGCTGCGCTACGAATTGCTGGCGCGCGAACATGGCGAGGCTGCAGCGCGCATCGCCTGGAACACGGAAGAACGAGAGATTGCCGATGAATTCCTGGCACATGCACGAGCCATCCGCGCCGAGCGCGCTGCTGCAGCGAAAGAAGGTCGCGAACCCCGCGTGCTGCAATTGCTGCATTCATGGGGTGGCGCAACCATTGCCTATCGCAAACGGCTGATCGACAGTCCATCCTATACACTCAATCACGAGGAAGTACACAAGGCCCTGGAGGAGGGGATCACTTTCGCCGAATGTCTGACGCCTCTCGCCATTGAAGTGGATCAATATGATCATGCCTGCACGCTGAAAGCAGTGGTGCAGGGCATAGGTGAGGATGGCCAGTGGAGAGAAACCGGCCGCGTGGAGTTGCCGGCGCGGGCCGTCCTGATTGCCGCAGGCACTCAACCCAATACCGTCCTCGCACGTGAAGATGCGGATACCTTCGTGCTCGACGGTCGCTATTTCCAGGCGTGCGATGAATCAGGCCAGCCCATCGCGGCTGAAAAGGCAATATCCAAGCCCAATGCCGTGAACGTGTTGCTGGCGCGGCGCGACGATGGACGCTGCATCAGCTACTTCGGTGATGTGCATCCTTCGTTTTTCGGCAACGTGGTCAAGGCCATCGGCAGTGCCAAGCAGGGCTATCCAGTGGTCAGCAGGGAGCTCGGCAGGGTGCGGCCGGCAGCCGCAGTGGATGACCGGATTTTTCTGGGGAAACTGCAGCAGGAGTTGCGCGCGACGGTGCATGAAGTGAAGCGCCTGACTCCGGAAATTGTCGAAGTGGTAGTGCATGCGCCGCTGGCCGCACGGCAATTCCGTCCGGGCCAGTTCTATCGGCTGCAGAATTTTGAATCCAGTGCGCCAAAGACCGAGGGCAGCACACTGACCATGGAAGGACTGGCACTGACCGGGGCTTCGGTGGATGTGGCGCGGGGCCTGCTGTCGACGATTGTGCTCGAAATGGGCGGCTCCAGCGATTTGTGCGTGGAATTGAAACCTGGCGAACCCATCGTACTGATGGGCCCCACGGGCACGCCCACGGAAATTCCTGCCAATGAAACCGTAGTGCTGGTCGGCGGCGGACTGGGCAATGCCGTGCTGTTTTCTATCGGACAGGCGATGCGCAAGGCGGGATCCCGCGTGCTGTACTTTGCGGGTTACAAACGCATGATCGATCGCTACCGGATCGAGGATATCGAAGCAGCCAGCGACGTTGTGGTGTGGTGCTGTGACGAGGAGCCTGGATTCGTGCCTACACGTCCAGGCGACCGCCGCTTTGTCGGCAATATCGTACAGTCGATGACGGCATATGCGGCGGGGGAACTCGGTGAGCAGGTGATACCGTTCAAGAACGCGGACCGGATTATCGCAATCGGTTCCGATCGCATGATGGCCGCCGTAGCGCGGGCGCGACACGATGCGCTCAAACCTTATCTGAAAGCGCAGCATCAGGCGTTGGGTTCCATCAATTCACCAATGCAATGCATGATGAAAGAGATCTGCGCGCAATGCCTGCAGCCGCATGTGGATCCGCAAACCGGAAAAACCAGTTATGTATTTTCCTGTTTCAACCAGGACCAGCCGCTGGATTGCGTGGACTGGAAAGCCCTGGATCAGCGGCTGAAGCAAAACTCAACGCAGGAAAAGCTGACCGCCGAGTGGCTGGACCACTGCCTGGTCAAACTGGAGTTGCGGGACATCCAGCGGGTATAGCGCACTTACCTAGCGGCCACGGGCTGATCGACCGCTAATTCATGTAAGTTATTGATTATTAACTAATATCTAATTGCGCCCCAGGCTGCGTAATGCAGCGCCGATGATGCCTACCAGTTCATCGATCTGGGCCTTGCTGATGATCAGTGGCGGGGACAAGGCGATGATGTCGCCGGTAGTGCGGATCAGCGCACCCTGCTCATAGCATTTGAGGAACGTTTCGAAGGCCCGCGCAGTCGGCGCGCCGGGCCGCGGTTCGAGTTCAATGCCGGCGACCATGCCCATGTTGCGCACGTCAATGACGTGCGGCAGTTCGCGCAGCGACTGCACCGCCTGCTCGAAGTACGGCGCCAGCTCCTGCGCGCGCTCGAACAAGCCTTCTTCGGCATACGTGTCCAGGCTCGCCAGCGCCGCGGCCGTGGCCAGCGGGTGGCCGGAATAGGTGTAGCCGTGGAACAGTTCAACCATGCCCGGTGGGGCACTGTTGACTATGGTGTCGTAAATGCCGCGGCGCACGACCACGGCGCCCATCGGCACCGTGCCGTTGGTGAGTCCCTTGGCGATGATCATCATGTCTGGCACCACGCCCACGGCATCGGCGGCAAAACACGGGCCGGTGCGGCCGAATCCGGTGATGACTTCGTCGAATATCAGCAATAAGCCGTGCTTGTCGCAGATCTGGCGCAGGCGCTCCAGATATCCTTTGGGCGGCACCAGCACACCGGTAGAGCCGGCCAGCGGCTCGACGATAACTGCGGCTATGTTGCTGGCGTCGTGCAGGGGGATGATGCGGTTTTCCAGTTCGTCCGCCAGATGCGCGCCCCAGGCCGGCTGACCGGGGCTGAAGGCGTTCTCAGCCAGGTTATGGGTATGCGCGAGGTGATCAACGCGGAACAGCATGTTGCCGAACGCTTTGCGATTGGCCGGTATGCCACCCACTGAAATGCCACCGAAACCGGCGCCGTGATAACCGCGTTCACGCCCGATCAGCACATTGCGCTGTCCCTCACCGCGTGAACGGTGATACGCGAGCGCAATCTTCAGTGCGGTATCGACGCCTTCTGAACCTGAATTGCAATAGAACACATGATCGAGGTCGCCCGGGGTCAGTGCCGCGACCCGTTCGGCAACGCGAAAGGCGTCCGGATGCCCCATCTGGAATGCCGGGCTGTAATCCATGGTCGCCACCTGTTTCTGCACGGCTTCAACGATGCGCGGCCGGCAATGTCCGGCGTTGACGCACCACAGGCCTGCGGTGCCATCGAGCACCTTGCGACCATCTTCCGTGACGTAATGCATGTCCCGGGCAGCGACGAACATGCGCGGCGCATTCTTGAACGCGCGGTTGGCAGTGAACGGCATCCAATACGAATCGAGATTGTCCGGGCGTGCGGCCATGGCTTTACTCTGGGTCGTGAAGTTAAACAGCGCGAAGCAGTGTCTCAGCGCCCGCGCCTGCAGCCCATGCTACCATCATCGCCCCATGGGACGACGCACTGCACGCCGTAGTTATTTTTGCGCTGCGACAACCGGCCACGGCTTGCGAATCTGCATATTCCTGCTGTCATTGTTCGTTGTGGTGCCGGCCGGCGCCGATGACGGTCTGCGCATAGGCTCCAAGCGATTTACCGAGTCCTACCTGCTGGGCGAGGTGCTTGCAGCCACAGTCCGGCACATCGACGGCATCCGTGTCGAACACAAACCCGGCCTGGGCAATACCGCGATCCTGTTCTCTGCGCTGAAAAGCGGGGCGATCGACATTTATCCCGACTATACGGGTACCGTGGCGCTGGAATTGCTCAGGCTGCCGGCCGTGCCCACGCTGGCAGAAATCAACCGCCACCTCGCACGGCACGGACTCGCGGCGGGGGTGTTGCTGGGTTTCAGCAATGCCTATGCGCTGGCAATGCGTGAAGAGCAGGCTGCGCGCCTGGGTGTGCAGCGGATTTCTGATCTGTCGCGAATGGAGAAACTCCGCCTTGGCCTGTCGCCTGAATTCCTTTATCGCAAAGACGGTTGGCCGGCGCTGCGTACCGCCTACGGACTCGACGGTCTGAAACCGCGGGGACTCGAGCACGGTCTGGCGTATGAAGCACTGGGGAAAAGTAACATCGATATCATTGACGTCTATACGACGGACCCGAAAATCGGGCGCTACGGATTGCGATTGCTCGAGGATGACCGGGCCTTTTTTCCCGACTACCAGGCATTGCTGGTATACCGTGCCGACTTGCCGCAGCGACAGCCTGAGGCCTGGGCACAGATTTCCGGTTTGGCGGGCTCGATCACTGCTGCCGACATGATGAAAATGAACGCCGCGGTGGAACTGGACGGGCGCAGCTTTGCATCTGTTGCCGGCGAATGGCAGCGCAGCACCGGCACCGCGCAGTATCCTGAGACTGCGCGACCGCTGTGGGCTGTGCTGTTCGGTGCGGATTTACCGCGACTGACACTGGAGCACCTGCTGCTGGTTTGCGGATCACTGCTGCTCAGCATAGTGGCCGGCATTCCACTGGGCATCTGGGCACAGCGCGCACCACGCGCCGGTTATTGGGTGCTGACCTTCACCGGGCTATTGCAAACCGTGCCCAGCCTCGCTCTGCTCGCTTTCCTGATTGCCCTACTGGATCGCATTGGTGCTGTACCGGCGATACTGGCCCTGTTTCTGTATGCCTTGCTGCCCATAGTTCGCAATACGGAAGTCGCGCTGCGAAGCGTCGGACGCGGCATGCGCGATGCCGGACGGGCGCTGGGGCTGACGAACCGGCAGCTTATGCGGCTGATTGAGCTGCCGCTGGCTATGCCCGGGATACTGGCGGGCATCAAGACGGCGGCGGTCATCAACGTTGGGACTGCCACCATCGCCGCTTTCATAGGCGCCGGAGGCTATGGGGAGCGCATCGTGGCCGGGCTGGCGGTCAATGATCATCAGTTGCTGCTGGCAGGAGCTATCCCCGCGGCGGCCCTGGCAATCGTGCTGGAGTGGGGCTTTCGCAGCCTGGAAAGACGCCTCATGACGCCAGGATTGGATCATCAGGAAAGGGGCTGAATCTCATATAATGGACTCCGATCAAGAAGCTTGAACTTAATTCCGGACAGCGGGTCAGTGCACAAGTATTCCAGCTGCGCATTTCGCGTGATCGCACAGGCAGTTATACTGCGGCGCCTGCCCGGGCTAAGAGCCCGGTGACAGGGAAACCAGCCGTAGTATCAGGGACCGGATAATAATGAGTGATCGCGAAATCGATCAGCAGCTGGTCGAACGCGTGCAGAAGGGCGACAAACGCGCATTCGACCTGCTGGTGAGCAAATACCAGCGCAAGCTGGGGCGATTGCTGTCGCGTTTTATTCGTGACCCTAGCGAGGTGGAGGACGTGACGCAGGAGGCGTTCATCAAGGCCTATCGGGCGCTGCCCGGATTTCGCGGAGAAAGTGCCTTTTATACCTGGCTATACCGGATTGGCATCAATACAGCTAAGAATCATCTGGTCGCGATGGGTCGCAGGGCACCTACCAGCACGGGAATGGACGCTGAAGAGGCGGAAAATCTGGACTCGGCAGCCCAGTTGCGCGATCTGAACACCCCGGAAAACCAACTGATGAGCAAACAGGTTGGAGAAACAGTGAACCAAACGCTGCAGGAATTGCCTGAGGAACTAAGAACGGCAATTACCCTCCGCGAAATCGAGGGACTGAGTTACGAGGAAATCGCGACAGTCATGCGATGTCCGGTGGGTACGGTGCGCTCCAGGATATTCCGGGCGCGTGAAGCGGTTGCAGAAAAGCTCAAACCCTTGCTCGACACGGGCAAGGACAGGAGATGGTGACATGGAAAATATTTCAGCATTAATGGATAGTGAACTCGACGGGCATGAACTGCATCAGGCAATGCTCCGGATCAAGGATACCGAGCAGGCCCGGGAATCCTGGACTACCTACCATTTGATCGGTGATGCGATGCGCGGCGAAGCCGTGCTGGCTATTGATGTGTCGCAACGCATCACGGCGGCCATGGCTCAAGAACCGACGGTGCTGGCGCCACGGCTATCCTCAGTCCGTGCCAGCCGCACACTGACTTACGCGCTGTCTGCTGCGGCGTCGATTTCAGCCGTTGCCGTAGTGGGCTGGATGGCGTTTTCGACCGGCAACATTGTGAATCCGACGGTGGAAATGGCACGTGCTCCGGTGGCGCAGCCTGTGATCGAAGCGCAGTTAGTCAGTTCACCCAGCGACGGCCA
The DNA here is from genome assembly GCA_037969525.1 of Burkholderiales bacterium. Classification (GTDB taxonomy): domain Bacteria; phylum Pseudomonadota; class Gammaproteobacteria; order Burkholderiales; family SG8-41. Next base: position 9,570 of record JBBKXO010000201.1, read on the forward strand.
GATGAATGAGTACCTGCTTGCCCACCAGGGTGTGTCTCCCAGCACCAGCCTGCAGGGCGTGGCGCCGTACATCCGTACCATTTCCATAGCACCCCGTTAATTCAGCATGAAAGTCTGGTGGATCTTAGCTCTCGGATTGTTGCCAGGCGGAGTTGCAGCAGACGATGCATCACGGGAAGCCATCATCATGCTGGAGAAAATGGCGGAAGCCAGCCAGAATCTGAATTATTCCGGTACTTTCACTTTTCAGCACAGCGGGCAGGTTGAAACCTCGCGCATCGCGCATTTCGTTAATCCGGCAGGCGGCGTACTGGAGCGGCTGGAAACCCTGGATGGCCCGGCGCGCGAAATTATCCGCAGCAACGATCAGGTCACCCTTTACCTGCCCGGTAACAAGACGGTATTGATAGACCCGCGTGGCTCCCGACAATTTCCGGTGCGCCTGGAACAAATTGAAGAACTGGTGCAGCATTACCGGGTAATCAGAGGCTCCCTCGACCGCGTGGCTGGATTCGAATGTCAGTGGGTGGCGTTGCTGCCAAAGGATGCATTGCGCTACGCCCGTCGTTTCTGCGCCGAGACGAAAACGGGATTGCCGCTGCGCTCGCGCACGCTGAACGAAAAAAATGAAATCATCGAATCGTTCGCTTTTTCTACGCTGAGTATTGGCGGGACCTTCAGGCGCGAACTGGTGCAGTCCAAATATGCTGCGATCAGTACCAAGCAGAACTGGCGGACTGACAGATCAGCGATGACCGCCAGCGACAGTGGCGACTCCGGTTGGACCGTTAGCAACCCACCTGCCGGATTTCGCAAACTGATGGAATTAAGACGCTCGATGCCGGGCAAGAGCGGCACCATGTCGCACCTGGTGTTTTCCGACGGCCTGGCTGCAATTTCAGTATTTATCGAACCCGGATCCAGGCCAAACAAAAAACCGGTGCTGCAGAACCAGGGTGCGGTTTACATCTACTCGCTGCCAGTAGCCGGCTACCGGGTGACTGTGCTGGGTGAAACTCCACCCGAGACCATCATGCAACTGGCAAAGTCACTCGAACCCACGGCGACGACGGCCGCAGCACAGCGCTAGCCGCATTCGGCAAATTGCAAACATCAATTCACTGAACCACCAGGAAAGACCGACCATGATCAGATATTTGGTTCTGTCACTATGCCTGCTCATGCCTCTGCAATCATCGGCCCAGTTGCCGGATTTCACGGAATTGGTAGAGAAGCAGGGTGCATCCGTAGTCAATATCAGCACCACACAAACCAACCGCAGCACCCTGTCGCAACAATTGCCGCAGCTGGACGAAAACGATCCATTCTACGAATTTTTCCGCCGTTTCATACCCAATCCTGGACCGCGGGAATTTCAGTCGCAATCGCTGGGGTCCGGCTTCATCATCACGGCGGATGGCTACATCCTGACCAACGCCCATGTCGTCGATTCGGCCGATGACATTACCGTACGTTTGACGGACAAGCGCGAATTAAAGGCCAAGGTGATTGGCGCGGACCGTCGTACTGATGTTGCTCTGATCAAAATCGAAGCCAGCGGCCTGCCGATGGTTCAGTTCGGTGATCCGGGAAAGCTTAAAGTCGGCGAATGGGTGGTCGCCATCGGTTCACCATTCGGTTTTGACAACACGGTGACTGCTGGCATCGTCAGCGCCAAGGGCCGCTCGCTGCCCCAGGAAAACTTTGTGCCCTTCATTCAGACCGACGTCGCCGTCAATCCCGGCAATTCGGGAGGACCGTTGTTCAATATGCGCGGCGAAGTTGTTGGCATCAATTCGCAGATTTACAGTCGTACTGGTGGGTTCATGGGGCTGTCATTTGCCATCCCCATCGATGTTGCCAACAACATTGCCCAGCAGTTGCGCACCACAGGCAAAGTTACACGCGGCCGCATCGGCGTAGTCATCCAGCCGCTGACCAAGGAACTGGCAGACGGATTCGGCCTGAGCAAACCACAGGGCGCATTGGTTAACTCCGTGGAGAAGGGCGGTCCCGCGGACAAAGCGGGTATTGAAGCCGGTGATGTCATCCTGCGGTTTGATGGCAAAACTGTAAACGCTTCTGAAGATCTGCCGCGCATCGTTGGCGGCACCAAGCCGGGCAGCAAAGTCACGGTACAGGTCTGGCGCAGCAAAGCCACACGTGATCTGCAGGTTGCGGTGGCCGAACTGACTGACGACAAGGCTGGCCGTCAGGCTCGCGGCGGCAAGCCCCAGCCGGCCACCCAATTCGGCATGGCACTTGCAGATTTGACTGATGCGCAGCGCAAGGAACTCAAAGTAGATGGCGGCGTCCTGGTTGAAAACGTGCAGGGCGCAGCCAGCCGTGCCGGTCTGCGACGCGGCGATGTCATCCTGGCGGTGAATAACCAGGACGTCAAAGCCGTTGAGCAATTCCGCCAACTCATGGCCGGATTTGACAAGGGACGGATCGTAGCCCTGCTGGTGCGGCGCGGTGGCAACTCGCTGTATATTCCCTTCCGCATTGACGGGAATGGCTGAAGCCAGACGCATCACGCTGACGCTATACAGCCGTACCTGGTGTCATCTTTGCGATGACATGCAAATGGGCCTGCAGGAACTGCAGGCCCATTTGCCGCATGAGCTGGCTGTTATCGATGTCGACAGCGACCCCTTGCTCGAACAGCGTTACGGCGAGCGGGTACCCGTGCTTGCACACGGCGATCATGAGCTCTGCCACTTTCACCTCAATCCTGCAGCAGTTACTGATTACTTGCTGAAAATCCGCTAAAATACACGGTCTTACGAACGGAATAGGGCGCTCCGGGGAACCTTGGGTGCCCTTTTTGCTGGGTAAAACATCCTTCATGCAGCACATTCGCAATTTTTCCATCATCGCGCATATCGATCACGGCAAATCAACGCTGGCTGATCGTTTCATACAACTGTGCGGCGGACTCTCAGATCGCGAGATGGAGTCGCAGGTACTCGATTCCATGGATCTTGAACGGGAACGCGGCATCACCATCAAGGCGCAGACTGCGTCGCTGAATTATCGTGCCCGCGACGGACAGATCTACCATTTGAACCTGATCGACACTCCTGGCCATGTCGATTTCTCCTACGAAGTTTCGCGTTCGCTCGCTGCCTGCGAAGGGGCGCTGCTGGTGGTCGATGCCTCGCAAGGGGTAGAAGCGCAGACGGTCGCCAACTGCTACACCGCAATCGAGCAGGGCGTGGAAGTCGTTCCGGTGCTGAACAAGATGGATCTGCCCCAGGTCGAGCCTGAGCGTGTTGCAGCGGAAATCGAGGACATCATCGGTATTCCGGCAAAGGATGCCGTCAGGGTCAGCGCCAAGAATGGAGAGGGGATTGCGGATATTCTTGAGGCGATCGTACGCCAGGTTCCACCGCCCAAGGGCAATCCTGCAGGCCCGCTGAAGGCCCTGATTATTGATTCCTGGTTCGACAATTACGTCGGTGTGGTGATGCTGGTCCGCGTCGTCGATGGTGAACTGAAACCCAAGGACCGGATCCTGCTAATGGCAGGTGGCGGCAATTTCCTTTGCGAGCAGGTCGGTGCGTTCACCCCGCGCTCGCAGCCCAGGGAACGACTGGCTGCCGGAGAAGTCGGTTTCATCATTGCCGGCATCAAGGAACTGCAGGCGGCCAAGGTCGGTGATACGGTGACGCTGGCCAACAACCCGGCCGTTGATCCCCTGCCTGGCTTCAAGGAGATCAAGCCCCAGGTTTTCGCCGGACTGTATCCGGTCGAATCCAACGAATATGAAGCATTGCGTGATGCACTGGAAAAACTACACCTGAACGATTCGTCACTGCGTTTTGAGCCTGAATCGTCACAAGCGCTGGGCTTCGGTTTCCGTTGCGGCTTTCTGGGCCTGCTGCACATGGACATCGTGCAGGAGCGGCTCGAACGTGAATACAACATGTCGCTGATCACCACCGCGCCGACGGTGGTCTACCAGGTGGCGACGCGCGACGGCAATGTGATGGAAATTGAGAATCCTTCGCGGCTCCCTGAGGTGTCCTTGATTGAGGAAATACGGGAACCCATCATCACAGCATCGATCCTGGTACCCAATGACTATGTCGGCCCGGTGATGACCCTCTGTACCGAGAAGCGGGGCATGCAGCGCAACATGCAGTATCTGGGGCGACAGGTCATGCTGACCTACGAAATGCCGCTGAACGAAGTGGTCATGGATTTTTTTGACCGGTTGAAGTCGGTTTCCCGCGGCTATGCCTCCCTGGATTACGACTTCCTTGAATATCGCGCCGGTGATCTTGTGCGGCTGGACATCCTGATCAACAGTGAGCGTGTTGATGCATTGTCGCTGATAGTGCACCGGGCGAACGCCCAGTATCGGGGGCGCGAGGTGGCCGAAAAAATGCGTAAACTGATCCCGCGCCAGATGTTCGACATTGCAGTCCAGGCAGCCATAGGGGCGCATATAATCGCGCGCGAAACCATCAAGGCCATGCGCAAGAACGTGCTGGCCAAATGCTATGGTGGTGATATCTCGCGCAAGAAGAAGCTGCTGGAAAAACAGAAGGCCGGCAAGAAGCGCATGAAACAGGTCGGCACCGTCGAAATACCGCAGGAGGCGTTTCTCGCCATCCTGCAGGTCGGGAAGTAATCAGGGTAGCGGGGGGGATGTGAATTTTGCGTTGATCATGCTGTTGCTGCTGGTCGGAACCGGAGCCGTATGGCTTGCCGAGTCACTGTTTTTCCGCAAGCATCGCGCAGCAGGTCTGCCGCAGCCGTGGTGGATAGAGTACCCCGTTAGTTTTTTTCCGGTAATACTGGTCGTGTTCACGCTGCGTTCTTTCCTGGTCGAGCCGTTCAAGATTCCCTCGGGGTCCATGCTGCCCACCCTGCTGGTTGGCGATTTCATACTGGTCAACAAATTCACTTACGGCATCCGCCTGCCGGTGATCAACACCCGCATGATTGAAGTCGGCAATCCGAAACGGGGCGAGGTCATGGTGTTTCGTTACCCTGAAAATCCGACACTGGACTACATCAAACGGGTCGTGGGTTTGCCCGGTGACGAAATTGTCTATGCTGACAAGCGCCTCACCATCAACGGCAAGCCCATTGAGATCAAACAAGACGGTGAATACAATTATCTTGAAGGCGGACTCAATTTCGTTGCTACGCGGCGTTACCACGAGCAATTGGGTGAACACTTGCACTCCGTGCTGATACAACCCGAAGTGCCGCCGCTGCAGTTGGGCGGGGTGCAGCGCTTTCCCTTCCGCGATAATTGCGCCTACAATGAGTCTGGTTTTCGCTGCACAGTGCCAGCGCAGCATTACTTCATGATGGGCGATAATCGGGACAGCAGCAGTGATAGTCGCTACTGGGGTTTTGTGCCGGAACGGAACATTGTGGGCAAGGCATTTCTAATTTGGTGGAATTTCGACGACTTTAAACGCATTGGTCGTTCGATTAACTGATATTGACGGGGAGGTCCATATGCGTGCGCAGCGCGGAATTACTCTTACAGGTTTCTTGGTCTTTGCGGTCATCGGTTTCGTCTTGTTGCTGTTGGGATTCAAGATCGGGCCAGCTTACCTGGAGTACTACACCATTCAGAAGGTCTTCCGGACCATGGCTGCAGAACCGTCGTTGCAGACTGCTACACGCAGTGAAATTAACGTTGCTTTCAATGCCCGCTCCGGTATGGATAACGTCAAAGCCATCACTTACGATGATCTGGAAGTAGTAAAGGATGGAGGCACTCTCGTCATCAGCGCAGCCTATGCCGTGCGCGTTCCGCTTACCGGAAACCTGAGCGCATGCATGGAATTTCGCCCCACCTCCGCAAAATAGAGGCGGTGGATCTCGCTGCTTACCCGATAACCGTGGATTCGGACATCGTCAGCAGCAGAATCGGCTATCGCTTCCTTGATCCGGAACTGCTGCGCCGTGCCCTGACGCATCGTTCCTACGGTGCTGCGCATAATGAGCGGCTGGAATACCTGGGCGACAGCATCGTCAATTGCATCATCGCGCTG
>JBBKXO010000202.1:0-3116 GCA_037969525.1 Burkholderiales bacterium
CCGATGACAGGCCGTCTGCACCCAGACCCACCCAGGCAAAGAATGCAATCAGTGCGATGTGCCGGCGTGTCTGCGGATCCATGGGATCACGCGGGGCACCGATGACGATATCGCGCAGCTTATGGGTCGTGGCCATGGCTGTTGCGCGGCTCAGGCGGGACCCGCGCCACGTTTTTCAAGGCGCTTCAGGAACACGGACATCTCCTTTGCCGCCTGCTGGTCGCCGCGCGCGGTGGCAGTGGCAATGCCGGTGCGCCAGGCGTCGGCCGCCGCGCTGCTGTCGCCGGCGGATTCCAGTGCATGCCCCAGCAGTTTCCACGCTGCGGAATATTGCGGGTCATGCCTTACCGCCGCGCGCAGGTGAATCGCTGCGTTCACGGCATCCTGTGTCTTGAGCAGGGCATTGCCCAGGCTGTAGCGCAGCAACGCGTCGTCGCGGCCGGCATCCAGCATTTTGAGCAGTACGGTGACCTGCGGTCCGGTCATGAAATGGGGAAAGGCGGGGGAGAATGCTGGGAGGTGGCGACGGCGCGTTGAAATCTCGCACGATGCACTTCATGATAGCGCAGTTTATTGATACCAGTCACCTGGCCAAACCATGCAGGAGCACTCGATGAGCAAGCAAGCACTACACACCGCGGCCGCCCCGCAGGCGATCGGCACCTATTCGCAGGCCGTACGATGCGGCGATACCGTCTACCTTTCGGGACAGATCGGCCTTGATCCCGCCACCATGCAAATGGCAGACGGCATTGATGCGCAGATCCACCGCGTATTCAAAAACCTGCAGGCAGTGTCAGCCGCGGCCGGCGGTGACGTTGATGATTTTGCAAAAGTCCAGGTGTATCTGACCGACCTCGGCCACTTTGCCAAGGTCAATGAAATCATGGCCATTTATTTTCAGCAGCCTTATCCGGCGCGCGCTGCAATCGGAGTCGCCAGCCTGCCGCGCAACGCGCTGGTCGAGATAGACGCGATCATGCATAGTCCGCTGCCGCGCTGACGCCGCATAACCACGCCATGGCGCGCGCGCGGACGGCTAACACGGCTGTCGCATCCCATCCTTCACTGTCCGGCCTCCGCGCCGGCACACTCGAACGGCTGGCAAAGCTCGGCATCAAGCGCAAGTTTGATCTGGTGCTGCATCTGCCACTGCGCTACGACGACGAAACCCGGTTGTGCCCGATTCGCGACGCGCTGCCTGGTCGCGAACTGCTGCTGCAGGGCACGGTAACCGATTGCGACATCAAATACCGGCCCAAGCGCCAACTGGTATGCCGGATCAGCGATGGCGATGATGATCTGACGCTGCGCTTTCTGAATTTTTACGGCAGCCAGGTCAAGACGCTGGCACCAGGCACGATCGTGCGGGTGTACGGCAATGTGCGCCTCGGGCATTTCGGTGCCGAAATAGTGCATCCCCGTTATCGGGTGGTGGCAGCGGACGAACCGGTGGCGCAGGCGTTGACGCCGGTATATCCCACTACCGCCGGACTGGGGCAGGATGCCTTGCGGCGGCTGATCGCCCGCGCACTGGATGAGGAAGCGCTGGACGAAACCCTGCCGCTGTCATTGCCGGCGGAGCTGGGGCTGCCGGCATTCGCCGACGCCGTGCACCTGCTGCACAATCCGCCACCGGACATTGCTCAGGCCGCATTGCAGGGGCGCGTGCATCCGGCGTGGCGGCGCATGAAATTTGACGAACTGCTGGCGCAGCAGCTGTCCATGCGTGTGCATTACCAGCGCCGCCGTGCTGCAGGCGCACCGGCATTAAAGGCGCGCGGACAACTGGTCAACGGATTGCTGCAGCGCCTGCCCTTCCAGCTGACAGGCGCACAAAATAAAGTGCTGGCACAAATTCGCAGTGACATTGCGCAGTCACATCCGATGCAGCGACTGCTGCAGGGAGACGTCGGTAGCGGCAAAACCGTGGTCGCAGCGCTGGCCGCGCTGCAATGCGTGGAAAATGGCTATCAAGCCGCGGTGATGGCGCCGACCGAGATTCTTGCCGAGCAGCATTACCGCAAGTTCGCCGAATGGTTGGCGCCGCTGGCAATCACTGTGGCCTGGATATCCGGGGGCATTAAAAAAAGTGATAAAAAACAACAACTTGCAAATATAGTGCAGGGTGATGCGCAGATCGTAGTCGGCACCCATGCCCTGTTCGAAGAGGAAGTCATATTCAAAAATCTGGGACTGGCGATCATCGACGAACAGCACCGCTTTGGCGTGCACCAGCGTCTCGCACTGCGCATGAAAGGCACCCAATCCACCAAGGGTGCGCAGCCTCACCAGTTGATGATGAGTGCGACGCCGATACCGCGCACACTGGCCATGAGCTATTACGCCGACCTTGATGTCTCGGTGATCGACGAGTTGCCGCCGGGACGCACGCCAGTGGTGACCAAGCTGGTATCTGATGAGCGCCGCACCGAAGTGATCCAGCGTGTGCGCGACGCCTGTTTTGCCGGTCGCCAGGCGTATTGGGTGTGCCCGCTGATCGAAGAGTCGGAGAAACTGCAACTACAGACGGCGCTCGACACCTACGCCCATGTCCAGCAGACCTTTCCCGAGTTGCGTGTCGGCCTGGTGCACGGCAGGCTGAAAAGCGCGGAAAAACAACAGGTGATGGCGGCGTTCCAGCGCGGTGAAGTGCAGTTGCTGGTGGCGACCACCGTGATAGAAGTCGGCGTCGACGTGTCCAATGCGTCACTGATGGTGATTGAACATGCCGAACGCATGGGTTTGTCGCAGTTGCATCAGTTGCGCGGTCGTGTCGGCCGTGGCGCGGCGGAAAGCGTCTGCATACTGTTGTACCAGGGGCCACTGACGTTGATGGCGCGTGAGCGGCTGAAAATCATTTACGAGCATACCGACGGCTTTGAAATTTCGCGGCACGACCTGCAGTTGCGCGGTCCCGGGGAACTGCTGGGCGCGCGCCAGAGCGGCGTTCCCATGCTGCGTTTTGCCGATCTCGCGGTTGACCTCGATCTGCTTGATGCAGCGCGCGAAGCGGCGGAAATGTTATTGCGCGAGCATCCCGATGCCGCACGCAAGCATCTTGCGCGCTGGTTGGGTGGGCGCAACGAGTATCTGAAAGTGTGAAGTCAGACCAT
>JBBKXO010000203.1:0-12067 GCA_037969525.1 Burkholderiales bacterium
GGTAACGTGGAACAAGGCACGCTATGACAACGATGCCTACGCGCAGCTGGCCATGTATTTTGACGCGACCGAGATCGTCGAGCTGACTACGGTCGCGGCATTTCGCGGACTGATGAACCGGTTCCTGGATTCCCTGCACATCGAGCTGGAAGGTCCGGAATTGCAGGCGCGTGGTGGTCGGGCGAAGGCCAGTCCCGAGGATCTCCACGTGTATGTTGAGAAACTGCTCAATCTGCTGTAGTAATACATATCAGATCGAAATCACTATCTACCCTGCAGTAAAGGTGCGCCAGACACCTGACTGCCAGCGTCAATGGCTGATGGCACTTGCACTGTCAGCACAATAAAACGAGGAGATCCAGATGAATCATGCACTACGCCTGTTGCCGGCACTCTGTGCCGCCATGCTGATCGGGTTGCCGGTCACCGGTGCCGTCGCAGCACAATACCCAGATCGCCCCTTGCGACTGATCGTGCCATTCCCGCCGGGCGGCGGCGCCGATACCATCGCGCGCCTGTTGGCACAACCATTATCCGATGCATTCGGCCAGCAGATCGTCATCGACAATCGCGGTGGCGCCAGCACCATCATCGGTGCCCAGTTGGCCACTGAATCAACCCCCGACGGTTACACACTGTTCTTCAGTCCGAATCATCTGGCCATCAATCCGCTGGTATTTCCCAAGCTGCCTTATGATCCCATGAAGGACTTTGCCTCAGTCGCACAGATCGGGTCATCAGCGCTGATTCTGGTCGTCAATCCACAGCTGGAAGCGCGCTCGGTAAAGCAGTTGATCGACCTGGCCAAGTCCAAGCCTGGAGTATTGAACGTTGCCTCTTCCGGCAATTACGGCCCGCCGCACCTGGCCAGCGAATTGTTCAAGCACATGACCGGGACCAGGATGGTTCACGTCCCCTACAAAGGTGCAGGGCTGGCTTTGCCTGCGCTGATCGGCGACCAGGTCAATCTCATGTTTGCCACCATGCCATCGGCACTGCCGCATGTACGCGCGGATCGACTGCGCGCACTGGCGGTGACGGGTTCCAAGCGCGCAGAAGTGGCACCGACGCTGCCGACCGTCGCAGATACCGTGCCCGGTTTTGAAGTGACGGTGTGGTATGCGCTGGTCGCTCCCGCCAAAACGCCGCGGCCGATCATCAAGCGCCTGAGTGCGGAAATCAACCGCGTGCTGGTGAGCGCTGAATTCAAGCAGAGCATGGCACGCAGCGGTGCCGAGCCGACGCCGGGCACGCCGGAGGATCTCACGCGCTTCCTGCGCGCCGAGACCAAGAAGTGGCGGGAGTTGTTGCAGGAGATCAAGTAAGCCGCTTCAGGAATAGCAGGGCGCAGGGCAGGCGCCCGGGGAATGTCCCGGGCGGACATGGCACTGCGCCTAGCGGCTACTGTACTGCAGGTACAACTCTTCCACCTTGGCCCGGGCCCAGGGCGTACGCCGCAGGAACTTCAGGCTGGAGGCAATGCTGGGCTCGTGCGTAAAGCACTGGATGGGAACTGCGCTGCCCATGGCCGCCCAGCCTAAGCGGTCGACCAGTTCAATCAGCATCTGTTCAAGCGTAATGCCATGCAGCGGGTTGTTGGGTTGGGATGAGGTCATGGCAGGGGTATCGTGATATTCGAGCTTGGTTGCGTAGTCCGGGTTCAGTACGAACACCGGAATAACGAAAAAATGCAGAGATGTAATTAACAGGTATTTAGCCGTTGCCTTAGATCAGAAACTGATTTTAGTCTTGAACGAGAACTGATGTGATTTGATGCCCGGCCCCCCATTGATCGGGAACGTCAAATCGATATGCAGAATATTGCCGAAAGCCGAACGGTCGCTAAGGATGCGCAAGCCAATGCCGACATCGCTGAGCCATCCCGGATTGGCAGTGTTCTGATTGACGCCCCCCCAGGCGCGACCTGAATCGACAAAGACGGCGCCGCCGACACGGAAGAGGCGGAACGGGTACCAATCAGTGTATTCGCGCTTTTCGACGGAGATCAGCGCACGATGCACACCAGACTGGTAGCGTAGCGGATATCCCCGCAGCCCGCTGTCGCCGCCAATCAGCAGTTCGTCGGATTGGTCACCGCTGGTGACGGTGTCAGCGGCAATGGAAGCGAATAAAACTCCGTGGCGATCCTGCACATAGTAGTACTTACCAGCAACTCCCATCACCTGGTGATCGCCACCGTTGGCGCCGTATTGTCCTCTGGCGTAGCCGGACCAGAGTAGATTATGACCGCCCGGATATAAATGACCGTTGCCGACAGCGCCGCTGTAGATCCATAGATCCTGGGTGGATCCAAAGCTGGTTGAGGCGCGTTCCAAATCAACGGATGCGTTGAATCCCAGAGAAAAATACTCTGTGCGCTCGATCAGATTGCGGTTCTTCAGTTTTGCATAATCGTTCTGCAGGATTTCGTACCGCACGAAAGGACCGGCCAGTTTTTTGTCCGGAGGGACAAACCCCGGCGGGGGCAAGGATGGGTCCGTGAGATATGCGTCATTCTGGTAGCGCAGACCAGCAGAGTATCGCTGCACCCAACCATTGATCAGGCCCTTGGACATGCCGCCATATACTTGGCCGGATTCGGACTGGCGCCGATATTGACCGACCACATTGCCGTTGTTATAGATTGATTCGATGATTTCATTCGACGATGCCGAGATGCCTGCCGCCCAGCGGGTATCCAACGCATAGAACGGACGTTCGACGCGCGCAGACTGGCCTTTGCCGTCGTCGAAATTCCTGTGTCTATATTCCATGATCGTCCAGCCATCAAACGCATGATTGTTCGCAATCGTAGCCTCGGTGCCCTTGCGGTCAACGCTGGACGATCTATTGATGCCGAGTGCGATGCCAGTGCCTAAGAGGTTGTATTCCTTCAGGGAAACACTACTCGAATTGGCGCCACCTTGCCGGCTGAGACTGATCCCGGGATCCAGTGTCCAGGTATCGCGTGTTGTGACTTTGATGTCGACGACACCATCTTGATAATTCGTCGCTTCGATATGGACGGAATAAAGATAGCGGTTGTTACGCAGCAGCCGCTCCGTCTCCTCGATCAGCTGCAAGGATAACGGTTCACCGCTTTTGAACAACAGCGACCTGCGCAGCGTATCTTCACGGGTCCGGATGTGCAGCTTGTTGGCAAGTCGGAACAGGAAATTGTTTTCCCTGGGATCATTCAGATCGAAGATGTTTTGATTATCGATTTGAATTTGACCGATGACCGCACCAGTCGCCTCCAGTTCAGCGAATGAGGGGATGTTCGATGTGGTCGCGGACTTTTGCGTGACAGGGCTTTGCTCACTGGCGCTGGAGGACGTGACCGGTGCGGCTGAGCTATTGCCCGCCTTTGCACCGGCCGCGGCGGGTTCCCGCATCAGCCCGAGCAAGAATCCGCAGCAGACCATGCAACATAGCGTGTAGCGGGCTGCAATGCAGCCCAAGGAGGTCAGTATCTTTTGCATCAGGAGGGCTTCAAGCTATGCAACCAAGTCTCATCACCAGTATCTTGCTATGTCATCTCAGGAGCAAGCGGGTTGATGGGGTGCCAGGGCTATGCTTAATCCGACGAACCGCATCCGGTCAGGAAACGATCAATTTCCACTTATCCCAACCCGATATTTACTCGATGTTGAACGCTTTCTGGACTGGAATGGCGGCGCGTATAGAAAGAAGCAGGGTAGATGACCATTTAGTGTCGCTGCTGCGTTTTCGCTACGGTAAAAAAGAAGAGGCTAGCCGTTAGGCTAACCTCTTGATGTGCTTGGCTCCCCGACCTGGGCTCGAACCAGGGACAACCTGATTAACAGTCAGGTGCTCTACCAACTGAGCTATCGGGGAATTGTTCTGGAAAAACGGGTTGTTACAGGCGCAAACAGGGGCGTATTCTATCTGCGTAGCGCATGACGGTCAACGCGGGAGCTGTGGCAATGAAATGGCTGAAACGCCTCGGTATCGTTGTTTTTATTCTGGTTTTGCTGCTGGCGGCGGTGCCTTTCCTGATTTCTGTGGACGATTATCGCCCGCAGATCGAACAGTTGGTTTCTGACAAGCTCAAGGAACCGGTCAAGCTGAAAAGTCTGCGCCTGGTCGGGCTGCCGCTGCCGCATCTCATCATAGACGGCGTTGAAATCGGCAAGGCTGCCGACATCAGGATCGGCAAGGTTTCGGTCACCCCCGATCTGTTGACGATGATGTCCGACTTCAAGATTATCCGCAGCATCAATGTCGAAGGGCTGGTCATCAACCAGCGTGCGCTGGATAAAATACCGGCCTGGACCAGGACCGATCCCAAGGCCAAGCCCGCAGCATTCACGGTACGCGTGCAATCCATACGGATGGATGACGCAATATTGAAATTGCAGAAAGCCAGTTTCGGGCCTTTTGATGCGCATGTGTCCATCACCGCCAGCGGTGTGCCGGAACGTGCCGACATCACGGCGCGGGATGGCAAATTCAAGGCCACCGTCATACCCGCCGGCGACAAGTTCAACATCGATGTCCAGGCCAAGGGCTGGCGCCTGCCTGCGGGGCCGCCGATCCTGTTCGATGAACTGCTGGTCAAGGGTGTAGCTACCCTGAATGATGCCCACTTCGGCGAGGTCAGGGCCAAGCTCTATGGCGGCACGGTACACGGCAAATCCACCATCGTCTGGCAAAAAGGTCTGCAGGTAACCGGCAATTACGCCGTCAATGGGCTGGAGTTGCGCGACCTGGTGCCACTGTTCTCGCCGCAGACCCGGCTCACGGGGCGCGTCACCGCCAAACCGGTGTTTTCGGCGAATGCTTCAAATCCCGACCAGTTGCTTAACGCCATGAAACTGGATACGCCGTTCAACATCCGCGATGGAGTGCTGCAGGGCGTGGACATCCAGAAGGCCGCCACCAACATTATTACCCGGGATAGCAGCGGAGAAACGCGCTTTGAGACGCTCTCGGGACATTTTGCAATGGATCGCGGTACCCAGCGCATCACCAATATCAAGGTGGCCTCCGGTTCTCTGGCAGCCGATGGCAATGTGACCATTGCACCGAACAAGGCCCTGGCCGGCCGCATCAATGCCCAGGTCATGGCCGGCACCATCACTGCGGCCACAGTGCCGCTGAATGTGAGCGGTACGGTGGACTCGCCTGTGCTGTTGCCCACCGGGGCGTCAATGGCGGGTGCTGCGGTTGGTACCGCCATCCTCGGGCCAGGCATAGGCAGTGCGGTCGGTGCCAAGATCGGCAACTGGGCCGAAAGCCTGTTCGGCGGCAGTGACGACAAAAAGAAAGATGCAAAAAAATAGCCGGCCCGCAGGCCGGCTATTGCCGGGTTACTACAATTGTTGACTAGACCAGAACCTTGGCAATGGCCTGCGCCACGTAATCCACGTTTTTCGTGTTCAGCGCTGCCACACAAATGCGTCCACTGTCGATGGCATAGATCGAATACTCATCGCGCAACCGGTGCACCTGTTCCTTGGTCAGCCCCGAATAGGAAAACATGCCGCGCTGTTCGATGATGAAGCTGAAGTCAAAGTCGGCGCGAATTTCGCGGATTTTATCGACCAGTTGCTTGCGCATCCCCTTGATGCGCTCGCGCATCTGCCCCAGTTCCTCTTCCCACTGCTCATGCAGTTCGGGCGTGGTCAGCACCATCGCCACGGCCTGTCCGCCGTGTGTCGGTGGGTTGGAGTAGTTGGTGCGGATGACGCGCTTGAGCTGGCTCAGTGTGCGTGCGGCTTCTTCCTGGCTGGAAGTGATGATACTCAGCGCACCAACACGCTCGCCGTACAGCGACAGCGATTTCGAGAATGAGCTCGACACGAACACCGCCGGGCATTCAGCGGTGAAGCGACGGATGGTGGCAGCGTCAGCTTCAAGTCCATCGGCAAAACCCTGGTAGGCGATGTCGAGAAAGGGCACCAGTCCACGCTTGTTGACGACCGCAATGACTTTTTCCCATTGCGTCGCCGTCAGATCGACACCAGTCGGGTTGTGGCAGCAGGCGTGGAGCAGCACAATGGCGCCGGCCGGCAACTCGTCCAGCCCCGCCAGCATGGCATCGAACTTCAGGCCGTTGGTTGCCGGATCGTAGTAAGGATAGGTTTTGACCGTATAGCCCGCGTATTCGAAGATCGCGCGGTGGTTCTCCCAGCTCGGATCGCTGATATAAATATCGGCGTCCGGGCTGAAACGGCGCAAAAAGTCGCCGCCGACCTTGAGGGCGCCGGTGCCGCCCAGCGTCTGCACGGTGACGATGCGCCCGGCCTTGACGGCGGGATTGTCGGCACCAAACAGCGTTTCCTGCACGGCACGGTCATACGCGGCGAGACCGTCGATCGGCAGGTAGTTGCGCGGCATCGCCGTCTCCGCCAGCTTCTGCTCGGCCTGGCGCACGCACCTCAACACCGGCACCTTGCCGTTGTCATCGGTATAAACACCCACACCCAGATTCACTTTCTTGGGATTCTTGTCAGCGTTATAGGCTTCGGTCACGCCGAGGATCGGATCCTTGGGCGCCATTTCAATTTTGTCGAGTACTGAGGGGATCATGGGAGTTGAATCGATGAGAAAAATCGTTGAACAGTGGTTGAAAGTGCCATTTTAGCCGTGTTTTTGCACTGCACCCAAACGGAATCACTGGCGGCGGTGCCGACAGTCGCGTCGCGATGAGTCGATGAAACCGGTAACATGGGGGTTTTGCCCGGATCCCATGGAAGAAATCGTCACTTTTCCCGACAGCCCGTACCGCCTGCACCAGACTTTTGAGCCGGCCGGGGACCAGCCTGAGGCCATCGCCAAGCTGACGGAGGGGGTGCGTGACGGTCTGGTGCACCAGACGCTGCTCGGTGTGACCGGTTCCGGCAAGACCTACACCATGGCGCACGTGATTGCACGTCTGGGCTGCCCGGCGCTGGTAATGGCGCCCAACAAGACGCTTGCCGCGCAGCTCTACTCGGAAATGCGCGAGTTTTTTCCCGAGAACGCGGTGGAGTATTTCGTTTCCTATTACGACTACTACCAGCCCGAGGCCTATGTGCCGTCGCGGGACATGTTCATCGAGAAAGATTCAAATATCAACGAGCACATCGAGCAGATGCGCCTGTCGGCGACCAAGGCGCTGCTGGAACGCCGCGACACGATCATCGTCGCCACCGTTTCGGCGATTTACGGCATCGGCGATCCGGTCGATTACCACGGCATGATCCTGCATCTGCGCGAACACGAGAAAATGTCGCAGCGCGATGCCATCGAGCGCCTGATCACGATGCAATATGAGCGCAACGACATCGAATTCAAGCGCAGTGTGTTCCGTGTGCGCGGCGACATTCTCGATATATTCCCGGCGGAAAACTCGGAAACCGCGGTGCGGATATCACTGTTCGATGATGAGGTGGAGACCATCCAGGTCTTTGACCCGCTGACGGGGCACATCCTGCAACGGGTATCGCGCTTCACCGTTTATCCGTCCAGCCATTACGTGACGCCGCGCGCCACCACGCTGCGCGCGATCGAAGCCATCAAGCTGGAACTGCGCGAACGTGTCGATTTTTTCGTCAAGGACCACAAGCTCATTGAAGCGCAGCGCATCGAGCAGCGCACGCGCTTTGATCTCGAAATGCTCAACGAAATGGGTTTCTGCAAGGGCATCGAAAACTACTCGCGGCATCTGTCCGGCCGCCAGCCCGGTGAACCACCACCAACGCTGATCGATTACCTGCCAAAGGACGCTCTGATGGTCATCGACGAGAGTCATGTCACCATTCCGCAGGTGGGGGGCATGTACAAGGGCGACCGGGCGCGCAAGGAAAACCTGGTCAATTACGGCTTCCGCCTGCCTTCGGCGCTGGATAACCGGCCGCTGCGTTTCGATGAGTTTGAAAAATTCATGCGTCGCATCGTGTTTGTATCAGCGACACCGGCCGAATACGAGCGCTTGCATCAGGGCCAGGTGGTGGAGCAGGTGGTACGGCCGACCGGGCTGGTTGATCCGGCGCTGGAAGTGCGGCCGGCGGTGACGCAGGTGGACGATCTGTTGTCGGAAATCAACGCGCGGGTCGTTCTCGGTGAACGCGTGCTGGTCACCACTCTCACCAAACGCATGTCCGAAGACCTGACGGACTACCTCGCCGAACACGGCGTCAAGGTGCGTTATCTGCATTCGGACATCGAAACCGTGGAGCGCGTCGAGATCATCCGCGACCTGCGTCTGGGCGAATTCGACGTGCTGGTCGGCATCAATCTGCTGCGCGAGGGACTGGACCTGCCGGAAGTGTCGCTGGTGGCGATCCTCGACGCCGACAAGGAGGGATTCCTGCGTTCCGAGCGCTCGCTGATCCAGACCATCGGCCGCGCCGCCCGCCATCTCAACGGCAAGGCCATACTCTACGCTGACAGAATCACCAACTCCATGGAACGCGCGATCGGCGAAACCGAGCGGCGGCGCAACAAGCAGCTGGCGCACAATCTCGCCAAGGGCATCACGCCGATCGGTGTCACCAAGCGCATCAAGAACATCATCGACGCCGCCTACGACCCGGATGATGCGCGCCAGGAACTGCGGGCTGCCCAGAACCAGGCGCGCTACGACCAGATGGGCAACAAGGAAATGACCCGCGAGATCAAGCGCGTGGAAAAAGAAATGCTCGATGCCGCGCGGAATCTCGAGTTCGAGCGTGCCGCGAAATTGCGCAATGAACTGCATGCATTGAAGCAGCGGTTTTTCATCGACGCCGCATAAGCGCCATGCCAATCCGGGTATTGTTTGTCTGCATGGGCAATATCTGCCGCTCGCCCACGGCGGAGGGCGTGTTCAAGCACCTGGTGGCACAACACGGACTGACCGGGCAGATCCTGACGGATTCCGCCGGCACCCACGACTACCATATTGGTGCCGCGCCGGACCCGCGGGCACAAGCTGCTGCATTGCGGCGTGGCTATGACCTGAGCGTCTTGCGCGCGAGACAAGTAGCGCCTGACGATTTCCAGCGCTTTGATTATGTTCTTGCCATGGATGAGGCCAACCGCGACGCGCTACTGCCTCTTTGCCCTGACCAATACCGCAGCCGGTTGCGCCTGTTTCTGGAATTCGCACAGGATGTCGGGGTGCGGGAAGTGCCCGACCCCTATTACGGTGGGGCACAGGGCTTTGAAGTAGTGCTTGATCTGGTCGAAAACGCGTCGCGCGGACTACTCGATAAAATAAATAATAATGTTTAAAATCAATTACTTATATAATATTCTTAAGTAAGCAACGCAAAACCGGCAATGGGCTCCTCCACGGCCGCCTGTCGGCCGGGAGCCGCTTCACTCCAGCTTGATATTCGCGGCCTTGATGACCTTTTTCCAGCCTTCGTGTTCCTCGCGCATGAACTGGCCCAGGGCCTCAGGCGTCCCCGGCGCCGGTTCCGCACCCTGACTGGCGAAACGCTCGATCATGTCCGGCTGCGACAGGATCCTCACCGAATCTGTGTTGATCTTGGCAATGACGTCCTTGGGTGTCGCCGCCGGCGCCAGCAGGGCGTACCAGGTCACGTACTGAAACCCCTTCAGGCCGGCTTCGGCGACCGTCGGTATGGCAGGTGCGGCAGGGGAACGCTTGGCGCTGCCGACCGCGATGCCGCGCAGACGGCCGGTGGCGATATGCGGCAGCACTGACGGCATGCTGTTGAACATGGCCGAGATCTGTCCGGCGATCAATTCAGTCATGGCCGGCGCAGTGCCTTTATACGGGATGTGCACCAGGTTGACGCCGGCCATCGACTTCAGCAATTCCATGCCCATGTGCTGCGGACTGCCAGGACCCACCGAACCGTAATTGATCTGGCCGGGTTTGGCTTTGGCGAGTTTGATCAGGTCCTGCACCGAACGCACAGGCAGCGACGGATGCACTACCAGGATCTGCGGATTGATCACCACCAGCGTGATCGGCGCCAGATCGGTAAACACGTTGTAGGGCAGCTTCGAATTGAGGGCAGGGGCCAGTGCCAGCGAGCCGGAAGTGCCAAACAGCAGCGTGTGGCCATCGGGAGCCGCGCGGAGCACGGTTTCGATGCCGATGATGCCGCCGGCGCCGGGACGGTTTTCGACGATGATCTGCTGTTTCCAGCCTTCGCTGAGTTTTTGTGCCAGGGCGCGCCCGACAAAATCCGTTGGTCCGCCGGGAGGAAAATGGATGACCATGCGTACTGACTTGTTCGGGAACGACTGCGCTCCAGACCATGATGCGGACACTGCGAGCAATGCGGCCAAACTGCAGCGAATGATGGTTTTCATGACACTCCCCCTCGTGTTTGCCAACGAACCATGCGAATCTAGCATGCCTAGTGTTTGACCCGTGCATCTTCAGCCGTTATCTTGCGCCGACCTATTAGTTTTTCCGAGTCCAATAAATGAACGATGCCATACAGGCCCTGCTGCACCCTAAATCCATCGCCGTCATCGGCGCTTCCGCCGACTTCAATAAAATCAACGGCCGCACACTGAAAGCGCTGGTCGACAAGCAATATGCCGGCCGCATCCTGCCAGTCAATCCCAAATACCAGACGCTGCTGGACCTCCCGTGTTATCCCGATGTGGCCTCTATACCGGGCACCGTGGATCTTGCCGTGGTGGCAGTGCCGGCAAAACATGTGGCCAACACGCTGCGCGAACTCGGCAAAAAGAAAGTGCCGGTGGCAGTCGTGTTCAGTTCCGGTTTCAGCGAAGTCGGTGGTGACGGTATCGGTCTTGAAGCTGAACTGAAAAAAGCGATCGAGGAGAGCGGGGTGCGCATCCTCGGCCCCAACTGTCTGGGGCTGGTCAACGTGTTCGAGAACGTGATGGCAACATTCAGTCAGTTCTCGCTGGGACCCACGCCCGGCGGACCTGCGGCATTTGTCACCCAGTCCGGCGCACTGGGCACCGCCACTGCGGGCACGGCACGCAAGCGCGGACTCAATTTCGGTTATTTCGTCAACACCGGCAACGAAACCGACATCCAGTTTGTTGATGTCATGCGCGCCATCATTGCCGAAGACAATATCAAGGTCGGCGCGGGTTACATCGAGGGCCTGAAGAACGGCCCCGGTCTGCTGGAAATTGCCGAAGACGCGCTGCGACGCGCGAAACCGCTGGTGCTGACCAAAGTCGGACGCACGCGCGCGGGAGCCAAGGCCATCGCCTCGCACACGGGATCGCTCGCCGGAGAAGATGCGGTATTCGACGGCGTGATCCGCCAGCGCGGCATCATTCGCGCCCGCAGCGATGAGCAGTTGCTCGATTTTGTGGAAATATTTACGCAGTGCGAGTTGCCGACAGGCAGGGGCATCGGTTTCATCACGCGTTCGGGCGGCGCCGGAGCATTGATGGCTGATCGCGCCGAGGAACTGGGGCTGGATGTCGCCACGCTGAACGCGGACACGACTGCCGCACTGCGCAAAGTCGTACCGGCGTTCGGCTCGACCAGCAACCCGGTGGACATCACCGCACAGGGCCTGGTCAATCCGGCGTTGATGCGTGACAGCCTGAAAATCCTGTTGTCTGATCCCAGTGTGGATATCGCTGTTGTCTGGCTGTCATTCACCGACAAATATGCAGAAATCACCGTGCAGAGTTTTGTCGAAGCCAAAGCGCAGACCAGCAAGCCGTTCGTGGTCTGCTGGATGGGCATGCCGGATGTCGCCGTGCCGCTGATGCGCGCCGCCGGCATTCCCTATCTGCGCAGCGCCGAGCCTGCTGTCGATGCCGTTGCTGCTCTGGTGCGCTACGCCGCAGCGCGGCGCAACTGGCTGGATGACCAGCCCGCACGCGCGGCATTAACCTTACCGAAGCTCACGCTGCCGGCCACAGCCGGCGCAGTGACCAGCCTGGAGGGTCAGGCGCTGTTGCAGTCCTGCGGCGTAGAGACGGCTGCTGTGCGATTGGCGACTACGGCGGATGCCGCGGCCAAGGCTGCACAGGCACTCGGTTATCCGGTGGTGCTCAAGATTGAATCCCCGGACATCCTGCACAAGACTGAAGCCAAAGGCGTACTGTTGAACATCGCTGATGATGCGGCCGTGCGCGAGGCTTTTGCATCGTTGGT
>JBBKXO010000204.1:0-5176 GCA_037969525.1 Burkholderiales bacterium
GCACTGGTACGCGCTTCGCCACTACCCTTGTGGGGCACATGCAGAATGTCCACCTTGGCCATCGACTTGAACAACTCGCCCGCGAGGTGATAAGGCGTGCCGTTACCCGAAGATGCATAGCTCAAGCCCTGGCCTTTGGCCCGGGATTTTGCCAGTTTGATCAGTTCGGACACATTCTTCGCCGGCACTGAAGGATGCACCACCAGCACCAGATCCGAATAATTGATCGGCGCCACCGGCGTGAAATCTTTCATCAATGCAAAAGGCTTATTGGCAATCAGCGATTCGTTGATGGTATGGGTGTTCGACATCAGCAGCAGCGTGTAGCCATCGGGCGCTGACTTGGCCACCACATCCGTACCGATGATGGAACCCGCGCCCGGACGGTTGTCGACGACGATGGACTGACCCAGCGGCTGCTGCATGTGCTGCGCCAGATAGCGGGCATAAATGTCAGCGGGGCCACCGGCGCCGAACGGCACGATGATGCGGATCGGCTTGGTCGGGTAATTCTGGGCAAGAGCCGGGACGGCAGCCACAAGCAAGAGCGCCGCCAGACTGCGCAAAGCACAACGAGTGCCGATCATCGTAATCTCCTCCAGAAATGACGAATAACTACTGGGAAACGCCCGCTGCGGGTGAAACCGGCAGGCGTAATTTGTCCATATATTGTAACCCACAGCCCTACCCCCCCGGCATCCGCCATTTTGCGCCGCCAGGCAGGCAACCCGCTATACTCGCCAGCGCCGCCGGGATAAAACACACCATGTCGCCATTACCAGCAACTGCTCATCCGGCTACAGGCATTACCCGCAAAATATTGGTCACGGCCGGAGCCTCTTGCCGCAACAGCAAGGAGCAACGGCGATGATTCCGTGGCAATCCACGCTGACCCGCATCGTCGCCGTGCGTCCCGGCGAAATCCGCGCGCTGCTGTGGTCGTTTGCCTACTTCTTTTTCCTGCTCGCCGCCTATTACGTGTTGCGCCCGGTGCGCGACGAAATGGGCCTCGCCGGCGGCATAAAAAACCTGCCGTGGCTGTTCACCGCAACCTTTTTCGTCATGCTCGCCGTAGTGCCGGTGTTCGGCGCCATCGTGGCGCGCGTGCCACGCCGCCGTTTCATTCCGCTGGTTTATCACTTCTTTGCCGCGAACATCCTGATCTTCTGGCTGCTGCTGACCTTCAAGTTCGCAATGGCCGATACCGCGCGCGTGTTCTTCGTGTGGATCAGCGTGTTCAACCTGTTCGCCGTTTCCGTGTTCTGGTCGTTCATGGCGGATTTGTACCAATCCGAACAGGGCAAGCGCCTGTACGGCTTCATCGCCGCCGGTGGTTCAGCCGGCGCATTGCTCGGGCCGTTGATCGCCGTCGGACTCGCCGAGGCCATAGGCCGTGCCAACCTGCTGCTGATCGCGGCGCTGCTGCTTGAAGTCGCGGTGCTGTGCGCGATGCGGCTGGAGTCTGCGGCAGTAGCCTTCAAGGCCGGTAGTACCGTGACCGCACCGACATCGGCTACAGCTGTGGCACCGCGCGATGCCGGTCTGGGCGGCAGCTGGATCGCCGGCCTCGTCATGGTGCTGCGCTCGCCCTATCTCGCCGGCATCGCCCTGTGGGTCGCGCTGCTGTCGCTGGCCGGCACCTTCCTCTATTTCCAGCAAGCCAATATCGTCGCCGCGCTGTCCGACGACCCGAACCGCCGCACGGCGATCTTCGCGCGCATTGATCTCGCCGTCAGCCTGCTGACCATCGTCGTGCAGTTTGTCGTCACCGGAAAAATCATCCGCCGCTTCGGTGCCGGCCCGGCGGCCGCATTTTTGCCGTTTGTTTTTGCGGCAGGTTTCCTCACGCTAGCGCTCACCCCCATGCTGTGGGTGGTCATTGCATTCCAGGCGATGCAACGCGCCGCGAACTTCGCCATTTCCAATCCGGCGCGTGAGTTACTCTTTACCGTCGTCGAGCGCGAGGAGAAATACAAGGCCAAGTACGTGATCGACAATGTGGTGTTCCGCGGCGGCGATGCCGTCAGTGGCTGGCTGTTTCACGCACTGCGCGGATTTGGCCTGGAACTCAGTGCCATTTCGCTGGCCACAGTACCGGTGGCACTGGTCTGGCTGGCACTTGCACTGGGCCTGGGGCGGGCACACGAAAAGCGCGCGCCGGATCAAACTCCTCAACTCTGATGGGATGTTAATTTATGAATAAAATCAACAAGTTATATACGCGCAGAGAAATGCTCGCGCTGGGCGTCGGCTTGGCGGCAGGCACGCTACCCGGAATCTCGCTGGCACAAACCAGCACAAAACCCCTGCTCAGCCGGGCGATCCCCAAATCGAAAGAGATGCTGCCGGTAATCGGCCTCGGCACCGCCATCATTTTCGATATCGACAGCGATGTCGAAAAACGCGCCGAACGCAGCAAGGTTATCGATACGATGCTCAATGGCGGCGCACGGCTGATCGACACCGCGCCGTCGTACGGCACTGCGGAGCCGGTCGTCGGCGATCTGCTCGCCGCGATGAAAGTACGGGACAAAGTATTTCTCGCCACCAAGGTACGGGCCAGAAACAACGAAGCCTTTGTCGAACAAATGAAACAATCGCAGCAACGGCTGCACACCCAGAAAATCGACCTGATGCAAATGCACAACGTCGGCTTTCTCGATCGCAAGCAGGTCGCCTCACAACTCTCGATCGTGCGCGAATGGAAACAGCAGGGTCACTTCCGCTACATCGGCGTCACCCACTCGCAGGATCAGGAACGCGCCAACGACCGCTTGATCGAAATCATGCAGCAGGACAAACTCGATTTCATCCAGGTGAACTATTCAATGGCCGAGCGCAGTGTCGAGGACCGGTTGCTGGCGGCGGCTGCGGATACCGGCACGGCACTACTGTGCAATCTGCCGTTCGGACGCGGGCAACTATTCAGCGCGGTGCGCGGTAAAACGGTGCCCGCCTGGGCTGCAGAATTCGATGCGACGACCTGGGGACAGTTCTTTCTGAAGTATCTGCTCGCCAATACGGCCGTCAACGCCGTAATCCCCGGCACTGACAAGGTCGAATACATGGTGGATAACCTCAATGCCGGGCGCGGACGGTTGCCGGATACGGCGATGCGCAAAAAAATGACCGCATTTGTGGATGCCCTGCTCTAATCCGTAGCCCGGATGAAGCGCAGCGTAATCCGGGGTGGTCAAGCCCTTCCCGGATTGCGGCCTACGGCCTCCATCCGGGCTACGACACTCTGCCTCACGAATACCTACGCCCGCTTCACCGGGCGTATCGCCACCCCATCCACACTGATGCGCTGATTCAGCAGATTCACGCAGGCCGCCACCACCTGCAACGACGGTGTCGCCACGCCGGTCAGCGCGCCCAGTTCCAGTATGACATTGACGATGGCATCCATTTCCAGCGGTCGACCCGCGCGCACGTCCTGCAGCGTGGAAGTCGGCAGCGACACGCGTTTGGCGACACCACTGACCAGCGCTTCGGGATCGGCATCCACTTTGGTACCCACTGCTGCCGCCACAGCAATCACTTCGTGCATCAGCGCCACGGCCAGTGGCCGGGTCCCCGTATATTCCGCCGTCTCGCGACCGGTGGACTGGGTGATCGCACCCAGCGAGTTCCACACCGCGTTGCCCACCAGCTTGCTCCATTTCGCCTTGCGTATATCTTCAGTCACCTTACCATTCCAGCCGGCGCGGGTGGTGATCGCCGCGATTTCCTGCACGCGCGGGCTGGTACTGTTGTCAATCTCGCCGATGACTAGTGCATCAGTGTCCGCATCCGGCAGCTTGATGTGTCCCGGCGCCACCATGTCTGCGGGCTTCAACGCCACGCCGCCGATGATCATCCGCGGTTCGAAGGTGCGCGTCAGCACGCCGTCGGGATCCACGGTTTTGAGTTGCGTACCCTTTAACTTGGAGTCGATACCCTGGAAATGCCACCACGCAATGCCGTTCTGCGGAAACACGAACACGCCGTCTTTGCCGATCAAACCGCGCAACTGAGCGGCTGCGTCCGCAATCTGCTGCGACTTCAGCGTCACGAACACCGTATCGTACGGCCCCTTTTCCTCGCCGGGTTTGCACACACGCACCTTGATCGGCTCGGGACGGCCGCTGCGCGGGCCTTCGAGCTGGATGCCACGCGAGGACAACGCTTCGTATTGCGCGCCGCGCGCCACCAGCGTGACGTCTTCGCCCGCTGCCGTCAGGATCGCGCCGAGATAACCGCCGATAGCGCCCGCACCGTAGACCAGTATTTTCATTATTTAACTTTCATAAGGGAGCCAGCCATTGTGTAGCCCGGAAGGAGCGAAGCGCATTCCGGGGCAACGATCCCCGTATTTCACTTCATTCCATACGGGCTACGCTTGCTTGGAAAATGAAAACGGCACGCCGCAGCGCGCCGCTTATAACTAGTTGATTTTATTAATTAATTTATTGTTACCAGTCTGGCCAGCGCTGATTCTATCGCGCCATCCGCCAGCGCCGCCAGTTCCGCAGCCGTGCGATTCTGGATCGGGTGCGGCACATAGATGATGGCCGGATCGAAACCCAGTGCCTTGCTTTGCACGGCCACTGCGTCCTTGAACTCAGTCGTCACCACCGAAACTCCCGGCAGGCCCAGCGCATCGAATGTCATGAGGTCGTGCAGACTGCACGACGTGCATGACCCTCAGTCCGAGAGCCCGATCAGCACCACGTCGGCTTCATCGACAACCTTTGCGACGACTTCTTTCGGCGCGACCTTGGCATTGGTCGGCTTGGCGTAGCGTTTGGTCTTGATGCCACGCTCCGCCATGCGCTTTTCGATTTGATTCAGGAATTCATCGCTGCGCGTCTTGCCGATGTCGAACAGGCCGACGGTCAGCCCTTCCAGGGATTTGGGTGGTGCACGGCGCGCGCGCATCACGGCTTCGGTTTCTGCGGTCGGATCACGTAACCAATTCATAACTGACTCCTTCTGTAAACATTGACAACAACCAAGATCAAGAACTTTTAACCGCCAAGATTCTTTTTAATACCTGCTCGACAGGTACGCCAAGAGCGCCAAGAAAAACAATTCAATTGCAAATAACTACAAGACTTACCGGACCCAATTTCCAGTTGCGCTGAGTGCCCCTGATCTTGCTATCGCTCTTGCAGTTCTTGGCGCTCTTGGCGTC
>JBBKXO010000205.1:0-3654 GCA_037969525.1 Burkholderiales bacterium
CTTTTACCCGTGCCGTGGGTTGATCATGCGCAGGCTGTCCTCCCGTCAGGATGATTTCGACGCGCGCCTTAACGAGCTGCTGGCGTTCGAGGCGGCGCAGGATCCGCAGGTGGATGCCACAGTTGCGGAAATACTTGCCGATGTGAAAGCGCGCGGTGACGCTGCCGTGTTGGAATACACCGTGCGTTTCGACGGCGTCACGGCCGAGTCGCTGGCGGAGCTCGAGATTCCCCGCAGTGAATTGCAGGCGGCACTGGCGCGCATACCTGCGCCGCAACGCGCCGCGCTGGAAACCGCGGTCGCGCGGGTGCGCGACTACCATGAGCGTCAGCGCGCCCAGTCCTGGGGATATACCGATGCTGACGGCAATGAACTCGGCCAGCAGATCACGGCACTGGATCGCGCGGGACTGTACGTGCCCGGCGGCAAGGCCGCCTATCCGTCTACGGTCATCATGAATGCGGTGCCGGCCAAGGTTGCGGGTGTGAGCGAAGTAATCATGGTGGTGCCGACGCCGCGCGGTGAAAAAAACGACCTGGTGCTGGCAGCGGCGGCGCTGTGCGGTGTAGACCGGGTATTTACCATCGGCGGTGCGCAGGCAGTAGCGGCGCTGGCTTACGGTACGGCGACGATTCCACAAGTGGACAAGATTGTTGGCCCGGGCAATGCTTATGTTGCCGCAGCGAAGCGGCGCGTGTTCGGTGTGGTCGGCATCGACATGGTTGCCGGCCCGTCGGAAATACTGGTTGTTGGCGACGGCAGCACCGAGCCCGACTGGGTGGCGATGGATCTGTTCTCCCAGGCTGAACACGACGAACTGGCGCAGGCGATCCTGTTGGCGCCTGATGAGAAGTATCTGGACGCAGTGGCGGCGAGCATGGCCCGCCAGATCGAAGAGATGCCGCGGCGCGAGATCATCGAAGCTTCGCTAAAAGGGCGCGGTGCATTGATCGCAGTGCGTGATCTGGATGAGGCCTGTGCGCTGGCCAACCGGATCGCACCCGAACACCTGGAACTGTCGGTTGAAAACCCGCAGGCGCTGCTGCCGAAGATACGTCACGCCGGCGCAATTTTTCTCGGCCGCTACACGTCCGAGGCATTGGGTGACTACTGCGCGGGACCCAACCACGTGCTGCCGACTTCGCGCACGGCGCGGTTTTCTTCCCCACTGGGTGTCTATGACTTTCAGAAGCGCTCCAGCGTGATTCGCGTGTCGCGCGAGGGTGCGGTCAAGCTCGGCAAGGTTGCGGTAGAACTGGCCAGCGGCGAAGGTCTGACGGCGCACGCCAAATCGGCTGAACTCCGGATGAAATAAACAGCAAGTCAAAATCTTTTAGCCACAGAGGACACAGAGAGCACTGAGAAAATCGACAGCGAAAAACACTTAAGCATCATCGGTAACAGCAGCTTTTGCTTCCTGGTGTTCTCTGTGTCCTCTGTGATCTCTGTGGCTGAGCCGTTGTATTTATGTCCAAGAAACCCGAAGACATCATCCGCAGCGAAATCCTCGCGCTGAAGGCCTATCACGTGCCTGATGCGACGGGACTGATCAAGCTCGACGCGATGGAAAATCCATACCGCCTGCCGCAGGCCGTGCGCAAGGAACTGGGCGCAGTCGCCGGTGCCGCGGAAATCAACCGCTATCCCGACCCGGGTGCGCAGCGGCTGAAGGCGCGGCTGCGCGAGGTGTTGGCTGTGCCTGCAGGATCGGAACTGGTGCTGGGCAACGGTTCCGATGAAATCATCCAGATGCTGGCAATGGCGGTGGCGCGACCCGGCGCGGTGGTGCTGGGCGTAGAACCGGCGTTCGTGATGTTCCGCATGATCACCACGTTCTGCGGCCTGCGTTTTGCGGGCGTGCCGTTGACCCCCGGCTTTGAGCTTGACGCCGCCGCCATGCTGGCCGCGATCAAGGCCGAGCAGCCGGCATTGATATTTATCGCTTACCCCAATAATCCGACCGGCAACCTGTTCGACGCTGCCGCCATTGAACAGATAATTGCGGCCGCACCCGGCCTCGTCGTGGTCGATGAGGCGTACCACGCCTTCGCCCAGCAGAGTTTCATGGACCGGCTGCCTCACCATCCCAATCTGCTGGTCATGCGCACGCTGTCCAAATCGGGGCTGGCCGGCCTGCGGCTGGGCATCCTTGCCGGCGCACCGGCGTGGCTCGCGCACATCGACAAGGTGCGCCTCCCGTATAATGTCAACGTGCTGACGCAACTTGCCGCCGAGAAAGTATTACAGCATGACGTGCTGCTTGATGAGCAGGCGGCGGCGTTGCGCACAGGGCGCGAGCAGATGCAGACGGCGTTGCGCGGCATTGCTGGTGTGACGGCTTATCCCAGCGCGGCGAATTTCATATTGTTCAGGGTGGCGCAGGCGACTGCGGTATTCGATAAACTGAAGCAGCGCGGCGTGTTGATCAAGAACCTTGACGGTGCGCATCCGGCACTGGCTGATTGCCTGAGGGTTACCGTCGGCATGCCGGAAGAGAACGCGCGGTTTCTTGAGGCGCTGCGCGGCGCAATCGCATAATTTTCTCGGACCGGAGTTTGGACAAAAACATCATGCCCAGTAAAAACCGCCAGGCCAGTGTAGTTCGCGACACCCAGGAAACCCGGATCAGCGTCAAGCTGAATCTGGACGGCTCCGGCAAAGCCAAACTCGACAGCGGCGTGCCCTTTCTTGATCACATGCTTGATCAAATCGCGCGTCACGGGCTGGTGGACCTCGAAATCAAGGCCAAAGGCGACCTGCACATTGATGCTCACCACACCGTCGAGGACGTCGGCATCACACTGGGTCAGGCTCTCGCCAAAGCGGTAGGCGACAAGAAAGGTGTGCGCCGCTACGGCCACGCCTATGTGCCGCTTGACGAGGCGTTGTCGCGCGCGGTCATTGATCTTTCGGGACGGCCGGGGCTGGAAATGACCGGCAAGTTCACCCGCGCGCGCGTCGGCGAGTTTGATGTCGACCTGGTGCGCGAGTTCTTCCAGGGCTTCGTCAACCACGCGCTGGTCACGCTGCACCTCGACAACCTCAAGGGCACGAATACCCATCACCAGGTGGAAACGCTGTTCAAAGCTTTCGGTCGGGCGCTGCGTATGGCTGTGGAACTGGATTCGCGGGTGAAGGGCATACCGTCCACCAAGGGCAAGCTCTGAGCAGTTACGTGGCGCGGAATGGTTGCCGCGCGCATTCCGGATGACCCGTTGAGCCAATTTAAATGACCATCGACATTGCCGTCATCGACTACGGCATGGGTAATCTGCGTTCGGTGTCCAAGGCCATCGAGCACGTGGCGCCTGGCCGCCGCGTTGTGGTGACCGGCGATCCCGCGGAAGTTGCGCAGGCCGGTCGCGTGGTGTTTCCCGGTCAGGGCGCGATGCCCGATTGCATGCGCGAAATGGAAGCGCGCGGCATGCATGGTGCGATCGTTGCCGCTGCCCGCAACAAACCTTTTCTCGGCATTTGTATCGGTTTGCAGATGTTGTTCGATCACAGCGAAGAAGGCGATACGCGCTGCCTGGGCCTGTTGCCCGGCAAGGTGCTGCGATTTCCTGCGGCGCGCATGATTGATGCCCGCGGCGAAAAACTCAAAGTGCCGCACATGGGCTGGAATGAAGTCGAGCAGGGTATGGCGCATGCGCT
>JBBKXO010000206.1:0-15800 GCA_037969525.1 Burkholderiales bacterium
CTCTCGTGCACGCCGTACGAACGCGCCGTGCCCACCGGTTGGCCCAGCCAATCGCGCGGCAGGTTCTGCTCGTAACGCGCATGCCCCGTCTCGTGTATGGTGCCGAGCAGGCTGCGCGCGAAATCGGTTTCGTGATAACGCGTGGTGATGCGCACGTCTTCGGGCACGCCACCGCTGAAGGTATGCGTGCTCTCGTCGAGGCGCCCTGCTGAGAAATCAAATCCCAGCAGGGTCATCACTTCGGTATTCAATGCGCGCTGTGCCGCCACCGGAAACGGTCCCTTCGGCGCAATGACCTGATCATTCTTTTGCCTGGCTTGCGCACGTGCGATCAGATCCGGCAGCCATTGTTTGACGTCACCAAAGATGCGGTCAATGTCTGCTGCGCGCACGCCCGGCTCGAAGCGGTCCATCAGTGCGTCATAGCGCGAAAGTCCTGTGTCATCGGCGAGCAGCTGCGCCTCTTCGCGCGCAAGCCGCACCACCTCGCGAAAGTTCTCGAGGAATCCGGGCCAGTCGTTGGCCTGGCGCTGGCTGCGCCAGGCGTGCTCGCATTTGGCGCCCGCCAGTGTCTTGGCCTCGACCAGCGACTCGGGCAGCGCGTTGGCGTCGCGCCAGTCGCGGCGGATCTCACGCAGGTTGGCCCGTGCAACGTCATCAAGTTTTTCCTGCTCCGCCGCGCGCAGCCAGTCGGACAGCCGCGGATCGGTGCGAGTGCGATGGATCAAGGCATTCAATTCCGCTTCGGCCGCGGCGCGCGCCTCGCTGCCCTTGGGCGGCATCATCGCATTGCGGTCCCAGCCGACTATGGATGCGAGGTGGTTGTAGCGATAAAGCCGGGACTGGATGCGCGTCAGTTCGGTGTAGTTGGGTGCAGGTGATGCCGTTGCCATAAAGGTTTCAACTTTCAGTTTGAGTGATTAATTACGCCGCTTCAGCAGCCATCAGCGATTGGGCGCCGTCGCGTCTTCGAGCAAGGCCTTGATCCTGGGTTCCGGTTTCCAGTAGTCGGGACCCTTGAGAAACTTGCCGTTGGCGTCATAGATCGGTTTGCCGTCGGCGCCGAGCTTGCTTTCATTGCTGTCCATGATGATGTTGAGTACGTCCTCCAGGGGCAGGCCGTACTTCAGGGCTTCGGATCGGCAATAGACGATGACGTCGCCGAGCAGATCGGCCATGGCAACAAGGGTCTCCATCGACGGCCCGCCTTGCTGCGTCAGCTCGACGATCTGGTCGATTTCATGCACTTCGTCCATCAGCGTAGATTTGAATTTGGTCAAACGGCCTACGACGTCATCCGGCAGCACCGGGCGGTCGCTGGCGGGAAGTTTGTACATCGCATTCATGGCGGCGATACGCTGCGCGAATGATTTGTTCATGGGTAATAGCGCCGGTTTCAGGTGGATCGGTAATTGGAATTCTCGCAGCCTGCGGCCTTGCAAGGCGCGTGTTGTGCCACCCATTCTACCGCGGTGCGGCTACCCCACCGATTGGCGGCAAGGCGGCTGACCGGTGGCAGCACTCTGTGTCAGAATCAGGCGATGGAAATCAAACGCATCGCCGGCGCCCTTGGTGCGGAACTGCACGGTATAAATCTTGCGCAACCGTTCTCGCCGGAGTCCGCCCAAGGCATACGCGCTGCCCTGCTTGAACATCAGGTCATTTTTTTTCGCGACCAGGATCTTGCCCCGGCGGTATTCATGCAGTTTGCACGGGCCATGGGCCAGCCGGTCGAGTACCCCTTTGTCAAAGGGTTGGAGGGCTACCCCTGCGTCATCGAGGTTAAGAAGCTGGAACACGAACGCATCAACTTTGGCGGCATCTGGCACTCCGACACCACTTATCTCGAAGAACCACCCATGGGATCCATGCTGCTGGCACGCGAGGTGCCGCCTTATGGCGGAGACACTTTGTTTGCCAGCCAGTATCTGGCCTGGGAGTCGCTGTCAGACACCATGAAAACTTTGCTCGACGGGCTGGTGGGCATCAGCAGTTCCGCCAAAGCCGATGTCTCCAAAACCCGCGAAGACCGGCGCAAATCCGCTGGCAGGGACTCCGCGCCTGTCGAATTGCGCGCAGAGCATCCCCTGGTGCGCACCCATCCTGAAACCGGGCGCAAGGCCCTGTATGTCAACATTGCACACACTGCAGGCATCAAGGGCATGACGCCGGAGGAAAGCACGCCATTGCTGGAGTTTCTGTTTGCGCATCAGGTCAGACCCGAATTCACCTGCCGCTTTTCATGGCGGCCCCACTCGCTGGCGTTCTGGGACAACCGTTGCGTGCAGCATAATCCGGTGAATGATTACCACGGCCACAGGCGGGTAATGCATCGCATTACGCTGGCCGGTGATCGACCGGTCTAGTAACGGTATCCACGAAACAGTCCATCAACAGGATGGACGAATCCGGTGGCGCCGGACTAAATCATTACGCGGTATCAGGCCGCAGCGGCAGACCTCACATCTCCACATGCGGCCAGGGATTCATAAACCCAGCGTTCGGTGCTTGCCGCAGTCTGTTGCCGCGGCGTCAGGCGCGAGAGTTTTGCGTTCGGCATGAGTTCGCGCAGCACATGAGCAGAGGATGTCGTGTGCAGTGTATCGTCGCCTGGCATGACGAATGCTGGTATCGACAGGGCCATCAATTGCCGGCTGCTAACACCAGCGGGTGTGGCGTCACTGAACAGGTTGTCACGACTTTGGGCAACGACTTGCAAATAGTGGTCTATGTCTTGCCGCACGTAGGCGCGTGCAAAAGCATCATCGGCAACCAGCACGGACGACCACGGACCGGCTTCCGGATGACTCCAGAACGTTCCGGACTTTCGGGCCTGCTCAGCTACGCGTGTTAGGCCGTGTACGCGCACAAAGGCGATATGGCGATCAAAATTGGCGCGCCCTCGCTCCATCCAGTGAAATCCGCCGACCGGCCAGTGCAGCAGCAGCGCTCGGCAGCGTTCTGGAAAATGGGCGGCCAAAGCCAGCGCGACAGAACAACCTATGCAGCTGCTGAGCACGAAGGCCCTCTCAATACCAAGCTGATTGAGCAGTGCATTCGTGTGGTGCGCGAAGGCCCGCCAGCTCAGTGGCTCAACGCACCCGCCTGACCCGCCGGATTCCCGGCGGTCGTAGGTAATGAGCTGAAAATCGCGCGCAAGCACTGCGGCCGGTTTAAACCCACGCCAGGCTCGGTCGCGCCACCGTTGCGGAATCGACGCATCGTCACCCAGGGGCGAGAGCAGCAGCAAAGGCGGCCCGTTGCCAGTCACCTGGTAGTGTGTCCTGATTCCTTCGATCTCGGCGACAGGCATAATTGATCCTGAATCGGGTCCCGCATACCGCGATAATTTCCAACCGGCGCGCAGGGCACGAAATCAACCGCCACCCGTCAAAGTTGCGCCCAGAATCGTCAGCAGCAAGACTACGCTCGCCATGCAAAAGCGCAATAGGGCCGATCATGATTAACAATGCATTTGTCATCATCAGCCTGATCTAAAGTCCTGATTATTCTTTATGATCCGTAGCGTACAGAGGCAACTTTCCTCAAAATAAACAACGGTATGGATTGGACTTATAAGCGATAACCAGAGGCGTTGATCCTAGGGCACCGGTCAAAGTTACCGTAATCGATTTTCCTGTCTCTACATGGGCAAGTAGAAAAAGCATCGACTCCGGCACCCATTGCTCGAAGGACGCCGCGGGCAGCAACCACTATTCCAGCGCACGCAGCGCGCCACTGGTCACGCACAGGCGGGCGGACTCTGCAAACGCCTGTGCGTTGAGTGGGTAGAAGCACTACCTGTTCGCCTTTGACGGGCGCATCGGTCAAGCAGGGCCGGCCTTCGATCATCGCCATCTCGCCGAAGAAGCGCCAGACACGAAGGTCGCGAAACTGCATGCGCGCGCTTCGCGCCTCCTGCAGGTGGCTCAGCAGCACGCTCATATTGCAGCGCACGGCAGTGATAATAAGGAAACCAGTTACAACAGCTGCAGCGAGTCGCGATAACATCGATAACATTCTCCGATACTAAAGAAAGTTAAATTCATGGCACAGGCACCCAACATCGTGCTGTTCAGCGTGCATAAGGATGCGATGGAAGCAGCCGTCCGCGCCTTTGCGACCGACTGGCCCGAAGCGCGCATCAGCAACCTGATGGACGACGGACTGTTTGCCTGGGTGCGCGAGACCGGAGGCGTGGTGCCGGAAATGCACGACGCCTTTCGCACAATGACCCGCTATATCGTTTCCCGTGGGGCCGACGGCATCCTCTTTACCTGTTCGGCATTTCGGGAATGCATAGACACCTGTATCACCGAATGCGCGGTGCCAATACTCAAGCCCAACGACGCGATGATCGAACAGGCGCTGGCGGCCGGTTCGCGTATCGCGGTCGTCGCAACTGTGGGCCCGACCATACCGTCGATTTCTGCCGAAATTATGGAAATGGCCGCAGCCCGCGGCCAGAAGGTCGAGTTGGTGCCCTATGTGGTCGAGGGCGCGTTCGATGCTCTGGCTGGCGGCGACGCCGCAAAGCACGATGCGCTGGTCGCCGGCCGCGCGCGCACGATACAGGGATGCGACGTCATTGTGCTGGCACAGTTCACGCTGTCGCGCGCGGTGCCTGCAGTCGCTGCGGTCAGCAGGCTGCCGGTATTCAATTCACCAGGTGCGGCCGTGGCCAAGATGCGCACCATGCTCAAGGCTTGAAACTGCGAGTCTATCACCGCAAGCCTCCCGATTCGGAGGAACGTGGATGGGAAGTAATCT
Source organism: Burkholderiales bacterium (assembly GCA_037969525.1). Classification (GTDB taxonomy): domain Bacteria; phylum Pseudomonadota; class Gammaproteobacteria; order Burkholderiales; family SG8-41. The sequence goes on from JBBKXO010000206.1 coordinate 4,771, forward strand.
AATCAGACAACCATGCCCTGCACGGGCGGACACCATGAAAACTGAAGAAACCGTTGACTATCAGAATATCTTTACGGACATCGCTGTCGAGATCGGTCAGATGGAAAACACCGGACAAGTGGCATCGTATATACCGGAACTCCATAATATTGATCCGGCCAAATGGGGCGCACACCTCACTACCGTAGACAACCAGAACTTCGGAATTGGTGATGCCGAGGAAAAATTTTCAATCCAGAGCATTTCAAAGGTCATTGCCCTCGCGCTGGCCTATGAACTTGAAGATGAAGGACTATGGGACCGTGTCGGTGTTGAGCCCTCCGGCACGCCCTTCAATTCTCTGGTGCAGCTGGAATACGAGAAAGGCATCCCCCGCAACCCGTTAATCAATTCCGGTGCACTGGTCATCTGCGACATTCTGGTCAGCCGCCTGCAGCACCCGAGGACGGAATTTCTGGAATTCGTCAGGAAATTTTCAGGCAACGCCAACATCAACTACTGCCCCAAAGTGGCCGAATCGGAAAAAAAGACGGGTTTCAAGAACTCAGCATTGATCAACCTGATGAAATCCTACGGCAATATCAGGAACGATATTGATCGCGTGCTCGATTTCTATTTTCACCTGTGCTCAATTGAAATGAGTTGCCGGGAAATGGCGCAGGCGTTCCTTTTTCTTGCGGCAGACGGAGTCAACCCGCTAACGAACATCCGGGTAGTGAGCGCGATCAAGACCAAGCGCATTAATGCCATCATGCAGTTGTGCGGGTTTTATGACCAAGCCGGCGAGTTCGCCTTCGATGTCGGATTGCCGGGGAAAAGCGGCGTCGGCGGTGGCATCATCGCGATACACCCGGGAAAATTCAGTATTGCGGTGTGGAGCCCGCGCCTGAACAGAAGGGGGAATTCCCAGCGGGGCATGAAGATACTGGAGTCTCTGACCACCCGCACGAAGTTGTCAATCTTCTGATGCAGTTTGGCAGCGAATTACTGGTGCGGACGACACAAAGTGCCCGCCGCAACATGTTTTGCAGAAGCACGAACTACGCGCCGCTCCGTCGCCAGGCAGTAATTACGGTTTCTGCGGAAACGCTTTCCTGTACGGATCAAGGTCCACGTATTTCACCGGGTCACTCAACATCATCGGCGGCTTGCTGAACTTGTTGCGCAGCATCAAGACGGTGCGCAGCCCTTCAATATCGACCGCAACATTTCGAAACAGCCCCTCCTGCGGAGCTGTAAATACTTCAAGCGTGCGTCGCGCGAGAGGCGGGGTCATCTGACGGTCATTGGCAATGAACAGCGCCTCGGCAATTTCACGGTTAGCGGGGTCGAACAGCCACTCCATGACATCGCGGTAGGCGCGCATGAGTCCGAGCTCCGCAGCTTCGTTCTTGGCTATCCACCCGCGCTGACCAACCGCCGCATGCCCATGATAACGACCGAGCAATTCCCCTGCTGATCTCAGGCGTTTGGGGCCACGATCCATTGCCTGCAGATCAAAGGGCGTGTTCAGCAATGCCGCCGCCAAAGGTGATCAGGTTGATGGTGGCCAACGGATTGCCGCTGGCCGGAGCCTGGGCTGACGCCTGCAACGGCGCGAACAATGTAAAAAGCAGCAGGGTGGCAAGCATACGCATGGCAACTCTCCGGTGGATTGGCCGCGAGCAGTATAGGGCTGCAGCCGGGATTGCGGAGTGGCTTTGGGGGTTCGCCCGGAGCTCCTTTTCAGGTTCATGTTAAGTTGTGTTTTCCCAGAGTCAGGCCTAACCATGAACAATTCGAATGGCGGCACCGCTGCAAAGGATCCGCGCCGCTTCAAGCTGATTGCACTGGATCAACTCACCCCCGAGCAGCGCGTGCTGTCCGACGCAATCAAATCGGGTCCGCGCGCTAAACTCAAAAGTTCGGGTGCCTCCCAGCCAGGACCGCTGGGCGGGCCATTCAATGTCTGGCTGCGCAGTCCCGGCATCGGCGATCTGGTGCAAAAGCTTGGCGAGGAAATCCGTTTTCGCAGCTCGCTTGCAGGCAAACTCAATGAGCTGGCGATATTGGTCACGGCGCGCCATTGGACTTCACAATACGAATGGGTCGCCCATCACAAGCTTGCCCTGGAGGGCGGACTGGACCCGGCCGTTGCTCAGGACATTGCGCAGGGCCGGCACCCGACGGGGATGGATGCCGATGAAACCGTCGTTTACGAGTTCTCGCGCGAGTTGCAGGAAACGCAGGCTGTCAGTGATGCCACGTACCAGACGGCGCTGATGCGCTTCGGCGAACGCGGGGTCGTGGATCTCATTTCAGTCAATGGATTCTATGTGCTGGTGTCGATGTGCCTGAACGTGGACCGCACGCCAGTGCCCGATGGCACGCCATTGCCGCTGCCGCCACTGCATAAATGACAGGATGGGGGGCGCGATTGTTCAACCGTCTCCCCGTCAATCACACCGCTAGAAATCAAGAATAATAAGGCGGCAACAGCACTTAGGAGCCTGACATGCTGGATCTCACCGGATACGGGCGACTCGCCCAAATCACCGCGCTCGCTGACAGAATGACTAACGAAGCTTCCAGGGAAGCGGTCGTTACCGCAGCGCGCATGCTGGCGATACAGCTTGGACACTACCAACGAAAATTTGGCGCGCTGCCATTCGATGAAACCATAGATCTACTGGAAAGTTCGGGACTCAGCGAGGATCAGGCCGACCGGGTTGCTGATGGCCTGGAGATTCTGGCCATGGCCATGGCCACCGTCAAAGACGATGTGCAGCCACCACCTTTGCAGTAGGTAGTGCTCTCCACAACGGAAAAGTTTTCCGTTCTGAGTCGCTGCGGCCGCTGCTCGGCAAAGCACGTTCACGCCAAGAGCGGAATTCGGAGCGACAACATAAAGATCGAATGGCACTCCGTCCCCAATTTTGTTTGTCCAGAACTTTCCCTGACTCTGATGACGTCACCATAAAGTGACGCCAATAAATTACTGTGCATGATGTGGTTTTTTTAATACATGTCGCCAAGTTACTACACGAGAATGAGTTGATATGCATTGTCATCATTCCCAAAAAGTATAATATTTCCGTGGCAACTTCTTGTTGATTTTCCCTCTAGTAAAGGAGAACAAATGAAACAAGGAATGAGTTCAGTAGTGGCGGCAGCACTTGCCGCCGGCGTATGGGGATTCAGCATCCCCGCGATTGCCCAAAGTTCCGGTTTTTATGCAGGTGGTGCAGTGGGCCAGTCAAAACTCAAAGACGCATGCAATGACAGTGCACCGCTCTCTTGCGACGACAAGGACACCGGCTACAAGATTTTCGGTGGCTATCAGATCAATAAAAATTTTGGCGCTGAACTGGGCTACGTGAATCTGGGAAAGGCCACGTTCTCCGGTGTAGACCCCTCGCTCGGTGCCGGGCCAGTTAGCGCAAACATCAAAGCAAAGGGCTTCGAGGTTCTGGGCGTCGGTACCGTGCCGTTGGCAGACAAATTGTCCGCTTATGGCAAGCTGGGCTTTTTCAGGTGGGACCTTGATGCCTCAGTTACAGTCGGGGCGGCATCAGGTTCATTGAGTGAAAGCGGCACCGACGTGACTTACGGCATCGGCCTGAAATACGATTTTGCCAAGAACATCGGCGCACGCCTGGAATGGCAGCGCTACAAGGACCTCGGCAAGGACGCGACCACCGGCAAAAGCGACGTCGACCTATTCAGTCTGGGAGTCGTATTCAAGTTCTAGTATCAAGTTTTGGGGGCAACCCTGACGGAAAAACCGGGGCCATCCCCGGTTTTTTTGTGCCCGCCGCACACCTGTCAGGTTGTCGCTCCGCTGCGCACCCATGCTGCCAGTTGATCCGCCGGGAAAGGCCGCGCAATCGCGTAGCCCTGTGCGTGCGTGCATCCGTGCGCGGCAAGATACTCGATGGCGGCCGGATCCTCTATGCCCTCGGCGGTAATTTCCAGATCCAGACTTTTCGCCATTGCGATCACCGCGTTGACGATCGCCTGGTCGCGCCGGTCGGTCAGCAGGTTACTGACAAAGGTGCGGTCGATTTTCAGGTTGTCTATAGGCAGGTTTTTCAGATAACGCAGGGATGACTGCCCGGTGCCGAAGTCATCAATCGCTATGCGGAACCCGTAGGACTTGATTACCTGCAGCACCTCCGCTGCGCTTTTCTCATCACTGAGTATGCCGGTTTCCGTAATTTCGAACTCGATGCTGCGTGGCTTCAGTGCGTACTGCCGCGCCAGGCGGTCTATCAACTGAGGCAGCTCCGGATCGCTGAGATCACGTGCGGTCAGGTTGACCGACACCTGTATGTCCGGCAGTTCAGTTTTCCACCGGGTCAGGTGCCGCATGGATTCTTCGAGCGCCCACCGCGTCAGCAGATGAATCAGCGAAGTACGCTCCGCAAAGGGTATGAAATGTCCCGGCGGTATGTCTCCACGCTCGGGATGCCGCCACCGCATCAGCATTTCGGCACCGCTGAATACACGGTCCGAGAGCCGCAGTTTGGGCTGGCAGTAAAGGCTGAATTCGCCGTTCGCGAGGGCATTGGGGATGAGTCCGAGTAGCGTCAGCGTTTCGCGGTTGGCATGGTCGATCTTGTTATTGTAGATCGAGTAGGGCCTGCCCTTTTTCATTGACGCATGCATGGCAATGCTGGCCTTGTGTATCAGTTCTTCCAGCGTCAGCCCGTGCAGCGGCGATTGCGCAATACCGAGGCTGGTATCGGCATAAACATGGACGTTGTTGACATTGAACGACCGCCGCAAAACGGCAGTGATGTTCTGCACATCACCGGGCATGCCGGCGCTATTGGCGACCGCAACAAAACGGTCCGTGTGGTACTGACACAGCAGAGAATGCGGCGGCAGGCAGGATTTGATGCGTTCGAATATAGCCTTCATCAGCGGCGTGCTCAGGTCATGGCCCAGCGTATTGATTATTTCCAGGTAATTGTCGACATTGATGACAACGATGATGGATTCCGGGTCAATGGCCCGCCGTCGTTGCCAGTTGCGCAGTCTGCGCTCGAGGAACATCCGGTTGGGCAGTCCGGTGTGCGCGTCGCGTTCCGACACCCACAAGGTGCGCTTGATTTGCTCACTCATCACGGCGAACAGCAAACCCGAAAATCCACCGGCCAGGCATAAGAAAAGTGTCCGGTAGAGCCAGTTGACCGGCTGCTGCAGCTCACCACTGACGGTATCGATGGGCATGTAGGGTCCCAGAACCATGCCAGCGACCATACCGGCCAGTACGCCGCCGGACGCCCTGAATACAAGTCCGGCCAGCACCACCGGCAGGTACATGGCGTGTGAATACACATACTTGATGCCGCCGGTAACGTAGACGAATTGGCCGACGCCGGCGATCAGCAGCACTACCAGGATAAACCCGACCACTCTGGTCACACGGTGGTCGATGAATTCCCAGGATTGGGCGGTGCGCAAATGGCGCCACACCCGGGTTTGCGCGTCCACTGGGACTCCCCGTTAATCAAAATCAAATGAGCGACGGCAAATACAACACCACACTGGCCGCCACACCGAAGCAAGCGCCGCGCTTCCACAATACGGCTGTCCGATCGCCATGTTAGGTTCAAATTGCAACAACTTGGCGGCCAGAGCCGGTAATTTATCCGCAGCGCATGACCGTGACAAACTTAACAAATTGGGAGGTTTGGTACCCAGATTGATAATCTGGACTGGATAACCTCGGCACGGAATTCGAATCGAGCGCTTGATGCGCAACGGGGGTGATTCGATCTTGCGCCGAAAAGTCCGAGAACGGTGCCGGGGCGAACTTCAGCCTGCACGGGCCATACACCGCAGAGCGCCCATGTCATTGTCATGGCATGTAAAGTGGCAGCCAGATACAAAAAACCGATGCGCAAAACGCTGCTCAGCCGCCCTTCTTCGGCTCCATCATTGCCTTCAACTGCGCAAAGGGATTGTGAGTGGCTGCAGGCACACTGGTTCCGGGATCAGTTCGCCCAGCCATATCCTTGATTTTTGAATGCTCATGCTCATGGCAATAAGTGCAGAGCAATTCCCAATTACTGCCATCCGGAGGATTGTCATCGTGGTTGCCGTTCTTGTGGTGGACTTCCAGCAACTGCAGATTGGCATGCGTAAAGGTACGCGCACAGCGTCCGCATACCCATGGATAGAGTTTGAGTGCTCGATCCCGATAACCCGCCGCCCGCTTGTCAGCGTTGCGCCTGGCCGACAGCACCACTTGATCCAACCGTTCATTGGCCTTGGCCATAAAAACCTCCATCGTCCACCCTGCCCAGCAGGTCACCAGCTTACGACCAAAACTAAGTGGCAGACTATCGTGGCATCACGATGGCAGTACGGTCAAATTTTTTCAGCTGTTGACCGTGCCGCATGGCGGGAGATACCCTCACAGCATCCTGTTGATTTTTCTTACTGAACTGTTCAGTAAGATGTGCCCGCAGCGTACTTCAATGTTAAACCGACGGCCCTGCTTTCGCAGGCACAGCGGAACATCGGCGAGTCGCACTACCCCTGAGAAACCATGACCGAGCAAACCCAAAAAATTACCGAACTGCTGATGCAATACTCGCTGACCTACGGCATCAATGTGCTCGCTGCGATCGTCACCCTGATTGCCGGCATTGTCGTCGCAGGCTGGCTGGCACGCCTGACTGACCGCGCCGTGCGCAAGTCGGAGAAGATCGATCCCGTGTTCCATTTTCTGCCGGGAAAAATCGTCCGCATCTTCGTCATCGTGTTCACCATCATCGCAGTGCTGAACCGGTTCGGAGTCGAAACCACCAGCCTGATCGCCCTGCTCGGCGCGGCCGGCCTCGCAATCGGCCTGGCGCTGCAGGGTACCCTCAGCAACGTGGCCGCCGGGGTCATGATTCTGTTTTTTCGCCCATTCAAAATTGGCGACATCGTCAAGCTGGACGGCAAGATCTATATCATCGACGCGCTGGGATTTTTCATCTGCAAGGGACACCTGCCGGACGGCCCCTGTGTTTTCCTGCCCAATTCCCAAGTCTGGGGCCAAACCATCATCAATCTATCGGTAACTGACAAGGACATGCGCCGCATCGACGAGACTTACGGTATAGCCTACGGCGACGACATAGATGCCGCCCTGGCCATACTCAACCGTATCGTCGTTGACGAGCCGCGCATCCTCAAGGATCCGGCACCACTGATCAAAGTGGAAAGCCTGGGCGACAGCTCGGTCAACATACTCTTCCGCGTCTGGACCGCACGTGCTGACTGGTGGGCCACCAAGCTGGATCTGGTGCAACGCTGCAAACAGGCTCTGGAAGACGGCGGCTGCTCCATTCCCTTTCCACAACGCGATGTGCATCTTCATCAGGCAGTGGTAGGCGCGAGTAAAGAAACCACTTCCTGAGACGAATCGGCAGAGGGAACATCACCTTGAACTCTCCGACCCATTTACAATGACTGTGCATCCCGCAGACCGACCCGCAGGCAATGGAGGCTTTGCATGGCAGCAGCGAAATCAAAAGAGAACTCTCCGGAGCGCACGTCCGTAGTCATCTTGTTTGCCGAAACGCGCGGTTTTACGCGCACTTCCGAGATGCTCCAGCCATCAGTGGTCCTGGCGCGCATCTCTGAATTTTTTGTTTTGGTACGGACAGCGGTCGAGGTCGATGGCGGAACCGTTCGCAATGTGTTGAACGACACTCTGATGGCATCATTTGCAGGAAAGAATAATGCCCGACAGGCCGTGCACGCCGCACAGGAAATCCAACGCGGCTTCGCCGCCTTCGAGGAATCTTGGGAGCGCGAATACGGTATACGTGCGGCGCTGGCTGTAGGGTTGCATGTCGGCGACGCCGTCATCGGCCCCGCAGACGGCGCGATGCCCGGACAGCCATATATTATCGGTGACAGCGTGAGCGTTGCCGAGCGCTTGTTGCACCGCGCCCGGGCCGGTGAGTTTGTGCTGTCAAAGATGGTCATGGACGCGCTCGTAGCTGGTGGATCTGCGCTGGAGGCCGAAGAACTGCCGTCGCTGGTAATGCCGCGCCGGGATGCGATTCGTCTGTTCGGAGTGCTACGCGACACCCGCCTCGACTTCACCTAGCAGTTCTCAGGAATTATCCGTGTCCCCCAGGCCGCATAGATCACCGGGCCTCCAGACAGTGCGCTGAAAATCAACCTTTGAGCGCGCGTTTGACGTGCGCAACCGCTTCCGAGCGCGTACCAATCCAGACGTCCTGCGCAGCCTTGGCCACTTTGATGATGTCCTCGTACACGAACAGTCCTGGTGAGCGACCGAATACATGGGTATGAATCGCCGGGTCCATGCGCACCGGCCCCGTCTCGCGATTACGCGCGCAATCTAGCCAGTGCTCAAATATTTCGAGCATGACCCTGGGCGCATTGCCGTGACGCATGTAGAGCGGCAAGTCATTGACTTCGGTATTGTTCGGAAACGCGATAATCGATTGGTCAGCGAAATCCACCCGATACGGCAGGTCATCGTTCAGCGTGTCGCCGTGCCATTCGTAACCAGCTTCGGCGAGCAACCGCGGCGTGCGCAGGCTGGGCGTGCTGCGCGGGCTTATCCAGCCCTTGGGCCGGATACCGGTAGCGCGTTCAATCAGCTCCGTCGTATGGACAATGTTTGCACGCTCTTCTTCCTCAGTCAGGTAAGCCGGGATCATATCCATGGTGTACGAATGTGCCACCACTTCGTGACCGGCTTCGGCGATTTTGCGAACGGTGTCGGGGTAACGCTCGGCCATGATGCCGCTGACGTTGATGGTGGCCCTGATGTCCTGACGCGCCAGCACTTCAAGGATGCGGAAGATACCGCGGCGGTGACCATATTCGGCCCAGCCCACCGCGTTGAGGTCAGGCACACCCGCTTTCAGCGGGTTGCCCATGGGTCCAATGCCGGGCCACTTGCCATCCGACCACCATTCAAACGACACCCGGAAGAATATGGCGATACGCTTGCCGCCGGGCCAGAGAAATCCATCTGGCACCGGCACTTCCTTGCCGCCAGCATGTATATCGAGAGCGCTCATGTGAACTCAGCCAGCCGGGTTTACTGGTTCGGTCACGCCATCAATGTGAAACGGTTTCCCGTTCACTTCAATATGACTATGCAGCGGCACGGGCTGTGTGATCAGGCCTTCGGCAAAACAACCCGCCTTGGCATTCTTGATCAGGTGCGCAAGCCTGTCGGCCGGCTCTTCACTTTCAACCTTGAGATGCGTGGTTACTCCTTCCCAGCGATTGAACACCGTACCTTTCATCACCGAACCGCCAAGATGCTTGCGCAAAATAACGCGACAGTTTGCTGCGCTCACCTTCATCTTCATCATGTGCGCGTACCGCGCAACCTGGGTGAGCAGTCAAAAACCGATCGACATCGCCAGATAAGCCATCGGCGACGGATATTTGTCCGTGCCACCGATGCGCGCCGGTTCGTCGCAGTACACCTCAAACTGGCCAGCCTGGCCGCGCTTGAGCTGCAGCTGCCCTGCAATGACTTCGGTATACACGTCGTTTTCGTTGGTGATGCCTTCAGGCGGCAGTTCAGGTTTGTCGATCACCCGTTCTCCGGGTTTATCGGAGAGGTCATCATTGCCCAGTGGTTTTGACATTGTGCATCCTCCATCTGTGGCAGCGTGGTGCTGCCGGTTGCAAAATCAGCGCGCTAAGGCTGCTGTCCGTACACCGTCTTGGGCAGGATGCGATAGCTCCCGCTCGCACGGCAGGCGACTTCGCCGTTTTCACCAGTTACTTCGGCTTCAGCGAACATGATACTGCGTCCGCGCTTGATCACCACACCCTTGCAGGTGATCTCGCCTTTGGCCGGCGCGAGATAATTAAGATTCATGTTCATGGTCGCGACACCCATCGCCGCATCGACCAATGAGCGCACGGCCTGCGACATTGCGGCATCGACTATCGCCGCAATGGTGCCACCATGCACGTCCCCTCGGGTATTGCCGAGATGCGGCTGGAAAGCGAGTCGCACCTGGGAGCGGCCGTCATCCAGCGCGTCGAGCTGAAAACCGAGGTGTTGGTACAGTGGCACGGACGAGCGCCACTGCGGAGCCTTGGTGTGTGCTTGGGCAGTCATGATCGTTAACAAATTCGTTCACAAATAGGGTTATGCAATGTTACACCGCGGCCTGTCGCATTGCGGGCTTGAGTCCACGAAGTGCTGCGGGCATGATCTGCCCATACGCCACTCGGGAGGAAAGCATGAAAGTCAAACGCATAGAACATGTCGGTATCGTCGTTCGTGACGTCGAGGCGAGTCGCAATCTCTGGGAAGGCTGCTTCGGCATCAAGCTGGGTGGTGTCGAAGAAAACAAGACGCGGAGACTGGCACTGTATCCGGTGGGCGATTCCATGGTGGAACTGCTTGCCGGCATCACGCCCGACAGCAAGCAGAGCAAAATGATTGCCGAAGGCAAAGGCGGGCTCAATCATATCTGCCTGGAGGTCGAAAACATCGACGAGGCGCTGGCAGAACTCAAGGCCAAAGGCATACCTCTGCTCGATCAGGTGCCGCGCATCGGGCACGCCGGCTGCCGCATCGCATTTCTGGATCCGTCAGCGACGGAAAACTGCCTGATTGAACTCGCTGAGTTGCCGGCCGGCGGCGCCCATCACACGTAAGCCGCTGTCACGGCCTGCGACTTTATTTCTTCAGTGCTTTTTGCAGCAACTCGGCAACGACTTCATTGATGCCGACTTTGCGTTCCGTAGCAAGGGCGTGAAGTTTTTTGATCAGCTCGCCATCGAGTTTGACGGCGAACGGCACCAGCCCCGCGGCCTGGTCTAGCCGGCGCTGTTCGCGACGATCAACCGGCGCGACAGTCCCTCCGGGCCGGCCGTGGCCGCCAGCATTCTTCATTTGGTTGACTAGTTTCATTGCGTTGAGCTTTTGCAGCTCCGCAGGGTTCAGGGCCATTGATGCAGTCTCCAGAAGTTAAGGCGGCCGCGCGGACTGCACAGCGCGCATGATGCGGGATCACTTACTGCGGTGGCTGTTG
>JBBKXO010000207.1:0-13702 GCA_037969525.1 Burkholderiales bacterium
TCATTGGTGGCCATGAAGGAAGCACTGGAAGATCCGGCGCGGCTGTTGCTGGATATTTAAAGTCTTTTACCGCCAAGACGCGTATCACCGCCAAGACGCCAAGGACGTCAAGAGAGTCAAAACCTAACTCCGGCTGCTCAGGTCAGCTTTGAACCGGACAGCCTGTGATTACCAGGTGTATTTAGGTCGGGTTTTCTTGGCGCTCTTGGCGCCTTGGCGGTAAGACGTTTTTTTAGATCGTTTTCGAGGTTATTCATGGCAAAGAATTTTGACGTGGTTGTCATCGGCGCCGGTCCCGGTGGTTACATCGCGGCGATACGTGCCGCGCAACTGGGAATGCAGGTGGCTTGTATCGACGAGTGGAGTACGCCGGAGGGCAAACCTGCGCCCGGCGGTACATGCACCAATGTCGGCTGCATACCCTCGAAGGCGCTGCTGCAGTCCTCAGAGAATTTCGATCACGCGGGCCATGCTTTCGCCGAACACGGCATTCAGGTCAAGGGCCTGGCCATGGATGTAGAGCAGATGCTCAAGCGCAAGGACAAGGTCGTCAAGCAGAATAACGACGGCATCCTCTACTTGTTCAAGAAAAATAAAGTGACCTTTTTCCATGGCAAGGGTGCGTTTGCCGGTGGGGGCGCTGAAGGCTGGCAGATTCAGGTTTCAGGTAAAAGCGCAGAAGTGCTGACGGCAAAACACGTGATCATTGCCACCGGATCAAATCCACGCGCGCTGCCTGATGTGCCATTCGACAACAAGCTGATCCTCGACAATGCCGGTGCACTGGCGATCACTGAGGCGCCGAAAAAGCTGGGCGTGATCGGCGCCGGCGTGATCGGGCTGGAAATGGGCAGCGTGTGGCGGCGTCTGGGTGCGGAAGTGACTGTGCTCGAAGCCTTGCCGGCGTTTCTCGGTGCTGCAGATGAGCAGGTGGCCAAGGAAGCACAGAAGGTATTTGCCAAGCAGGGGCTGGCGATCAAGACCGGTGTCAAAGTCGGCAAGATCACGGCAAAAAAGAATGTGACCGTCGAATATGCCGACAGTAGTGGTGCCGCGCAGACGCTGGTCGTGGACAAGCTGATTGTATCAATCGGCCGCGTGCCCAACACACAGGGGCTGAACGGCGATTCCGTCAGCCTCAAACTTGACGATCGTGGTTTTGTCGCTGTGGATGACGACTGCAAGACCAATTTGCCAAACGTATGGGCCGTAGGGGACGTGGTGCGCGGACCCATGCTTGCACACAAGGCTGAAGAAGAGGGCGTTGCAGTGGCCGAGCGCATTGCCGGCAAGCACGGCCATGTCGACTTTAATACCGTGCCTTGGGTGATCTACACCTCTCCGGAAATCGCCTGGGTCGGGAAGACCGAACAGCAATTGAAGCAGGAGGGTGTTAAATACCGTACCGGATCCTTCCCGTTCATGGCCAATGGACGCGCCCGCGCACTGGGTGATACCACGGGATTCGTCAAATTCATCGCCGACGAGCGCACCGACCGCATACTGGGTGTGCATATCATCGGGCCCATGGCTTCCGAATTGATATCCGAAGCCGTGGTTGCCATGGAGTTTGGCGCGTCCGCAGAAGACATTGCCATGATCTGTCACGCCCATCCATCGCTCTCAGAAGCGATGAAGGAAGCCGCCCTGGCGGTGGATAACCGGACGTTGAATTTTTGAATGCGTGAAGCGTGAGGGTGTGAGGTGTTGACGGCCCTGCGTCGTTGAATGCCGCTTTTCCGGTCATGAAGTCACCGTCCATATCAGGCGAATTTGTCGCGTATCTGCGGGAACGCGCCGCCGCCCATGGTTTTGCACCGGATGCCGAGCAGGAACATGCGGCACGCGAATTGCAGCGCGTGCACGATGTGCTGCACCCCGAGAAGCGCGTCAACCGCGGCCTGCTGGGGCTGCTCGACCGCCGCCGTTTCGTTCACGGAGTGTATCTGTGGGGTGGTGTAGGTCGCGGCAAAAGCTTCCTGATGGACAGTTTTTTTGCGTATACCTCGGTTGAACGCAAGAAGCGTATCCATTTCCACCGTTTCATGCAGGAAATACACAAGGCGCTGCATGCTCATCAGGGTCAGGAATCGCCGATGGCGCTGGTGGCACGCGATATTGCCTTTGAAGTCAGCCTGCTGTGTCTGGATGAATTTCATGTCACGGACATTACGGACGCCATGCTGATGCGACGGCTGCTCGAAGGCCTGATGGCCGAGGGTGTGGTGTTGCTGACGACTTCCAACTTTGATCCCGAAGAGCTGTATCAGCACGGGCTGCAACGCAATCAGTTCCTGCCGGCCATCGAGTTGATCAAGACGCGCATGACTGTGGTCAATGTAGACGGCGGTGTGGATTACCGGTTGCGCGCACTGGAAAAGGCCGGCACTTACCACACGGGTTCCGGTGCCGAGCGGCGCCTCGCCCTGGCCTACGAGCGCATCGCCGGCGATGGAGAAGATGCAACGGATCTCGATATCGAGGACAGGCTGATCAAGGTGAAACGACAGGCACCGGGCATTGCCTGGTTCGATTTCAGAGAACTGTGCGCAGGACCGCGTGGCAAGCCGGATTACATCGAACTGGGGCGGCGTTATCACACCCTGTTGATTTCCGGTGTGCCGCGCTTTTCCGCTGCGGATGGTGACACCCTGCGCCGGTTTGTGTGGCTGGTCGATGAGTTCTATGATCGGCGGGTAAAGTTGATGCTGGCGGCTGCCGTGCCGGCTGATCAGCTGGTGGCGGACGCGGCTGATAGCGACGGTTTCCAGGCACACCTCAATGCGTCGCTGAAAGAGCGGCTGGCAAGCAGGCTCACCGAAATGCAGACCCGCCAGTACCTGGCCCAGCCCCATTTACCGTGAGGAATTATGGAACACGTCAAAGCATACAGAATATTTATTGAAAACAATAAGATAACTGGCCGCGTCAGCGACGTGGCCAGTGCCGAGATTGGCCATGGCGAGGTGGTTTTCAAAACAGCGTATTCCAGCGTCAACTTCAAGGATGCGCTGGCCGCAACCGGGATCGGTGGCAAGATCATCCGCAACTACCCCCTGATCGGTGGTATTGATGCCGCGGGCACGGTAGTGAGTTCCAGCGACACGCGCTTCAAGCCCGGTGATGAAGTGATCTGCACCAGCTACGACATGGGCGTGGCGCATGACGGCGGATTTTCCGAGATCTGTCGGGTACCGGCCGACTGGGTGGTGCCGCTGCCTGGCGGATTGACCTTGTTCGATGCGATGGCGCTGGGTACTGCGGGCTATACCGCGGGACTGGCCATTGAACTGCTGGAGCTGAACGGTCTGGCGCCGAACAACGGCCAGGTGCTGGTCAACGGTGCCACCGGCGGTGTAGCCAGCCTCGCCATCGACATGCTGGCGGCCAAGGGTTACGGAGTTACCGCAGCCACCGGCAAGGCGGCCGAGCATGAATTTCTGCGCAAGCTCGGCGCTGCAGAAGTTCTTGATCGCAAAACCATGGAATTCGGTGCGCGGCCGCTGGAAAAACCACTGTGGGCTGCAGCATTCGATTCAGTCGGTGGCGATCAACTGGGCTGGCTGACACGGACTGTGCAGCCGCAGGGTGTGATTGCCAGTTTCGGCAACGCCGGCGGGATAGACCTGAAAACCACGGTCCTGCCGTTCATACTGCGCGGCATACGCCTCATTGGTGTGGATTCGGCAGCAACGCCGATGCCGCTGCGGCAGCGGGTATGGGGCCGTCTGGCCAGCGACCTGAAACCGCGTCATCTGGCGGATATCGTGCAGGTCATCAGCCTGGCTGATTTGCCAGCCTATTTCGAACGCATGCTCAAAGGCGAAATTCGCGGCCGCGCAGTAGTCAAGATTTTGTAAGACCGGAGGGGCGATAATGTCCCTGTGCGCGACAGCATCAATACATCAATCGCGCCGCGCATGACCAACCACTGGAGGAGCTTATGGGTGTGTATGCCGATTTTCATCGCCGATCCATCGCCGACCGTGACGCGTTCTGGACTGAAGAGGCGCGCCGCATCGATTGGCATCGGCCGTTCGACCAGGTGCTCGATTACAGCCGTCCACCGTTCGCCAAGTGGTTCGTGGGCGGGCAAACCAATCTTTGTCACAACGCGGTGGACCGGCACCTCGAAAAACGTGGTGATCAGGCAGCGCTGGTTTACATTTCCACCGAAACCAACGCCGAGAAAAGCTATACCTATAAGGAACTGCATGTCGAGGTGAACCGCTGCGCGGCGATGATTGCCGCCCAGGGTGTGGGTCGTGGCGATCGCGTGTTGCTGTACATGCCGATGATTCCCGAGGCCGTATTTGCCATGCTGGCCTGCGCACGGCTGGGTGCGGTGCACTCGGTGGTCTTCGGCGGTTTTGCCGCCGCCAGCTGTGCTTCACGCATCGATGACGCCAAACCCAAACTGCTGATTACCGCCGATGCCGGCATGCGCGGCGGGCGGGCCATACTTTACAAGCCGCTGGTTGATGAAGCCGTGCGGCTGGCGAAACATCCGCCGGCGAAAGTACTGATCGTCAACCGCGGCATCGACCCGGATTTCAAGCCGGTGCCTGGGCGCGACCTTGATTATGCAGAACTCGCTAAAAAATACGCCTCTGCACAGGTCCCGATCACGTGGCTGGAATCCAGCGAGCCCTCATACATACTGTATACATCGGGCACGACCGGAAAACCCAAGGGCGTGCAGCGCGACACCGGCGGTTATGCCGTGGCGCTGGCTGGTTCGATGGAGCATATTTATTGCGGCAAACCCGGCGAAACCATGTTCACGACCTCCGACGTGGGCTGGGTGGTCGGCCATTCATACATCGTCTACGGCCCGCTGATTCAGGGCATGACCACCATACTCTATGAAGGCCTGCCGATCCGTCCGGATGCCGGCATCTGGTGGAAAATCGTCGCCGATTACAAGGTGAGCGTCATGTTCTCATCACCGACCGCGGCGCGCGTGCTGAAAAAACAGGATCCGGCGTACCTGAAAAAATACGACCTGTCTACGCTCAAGCATCTGTTCCTTGCCGGCGAACCGCTGGATGAGCCGACGCACCGCTGGATTCATGATGCAATCAATAAACCGGTGATCGATCATTACTGGCAGACCGAAACCGGCTGGCCGATCCTGTCGCTGGCGCCGGGCTTGGAGCCGGCGCAGGTCAAATATGGCAGTCCGGGTTTCCCGGTGTACGGCTATGACCTGAAACTGCTGCGCGAGTCGGATGCGACCGAGGCCGGGCCGGATGTAAAGGGCGTGCTGGTGATTGCACCGCCGCTGCCACCGGGATGCATGACTACGGTGTGGGGCGACGACGAACGTTTTGTCAGCACGTATTTCAGCGATTTTCCGGGGAAACTGCTGTATTCGACATTTGACTGGGGCGTGCGCGACCAGGACGGCTACACCTTCATCCTCGGTCGCACTGACGACGTGATCAATGTCGCCGGACATCGCATCGGCACGCGCGAAGTCGAGGAGGCCGTGCAGGCGCATGCGAATATCGCCGAAGTGGCCGTGGTTGGCGTTGCCGATCCGATCAAGGGCCAGATGCCGCTGGCCTTCGCCGTGGTCAAGGACGCGGCGAAAATCAGCACCGAGGCTGGTCGCGCACAGCAGGAAAAAGAAGTCCTTGCCACCGTGGACCGTCAGCTGGGCGCCATCGGGCGTCCGCGGCGCGTCTATTTCGTGACCCTGCTGCCAAAAACACGATCCGGAAAACTGCTGCGACGTTCCATACAGGCGGTGGCCGAAGGGCGTGATCCAGGCGATCTGACCACCATTGAAGATCCGACGGCGCTGGAACAGATCCGCATCGCCCTGCGTACCTGATAATCAGCCCCGATATTAAAATCACCAGGAGAATATATGCATAAATTATTGTTTTTATTGATATTTATATCGAGTGCTGGAGCATGGGCTGCCGACTATCCGACGCGCCCGATCCGTATGGTCGTCGCTTACGCGCCGGGCGGCACCACCGATTTCACGGCCCGTGTCACTGCACCCAAGCTGACCGAATTGCTGGGGCAGACTGTGGTTGTCGACAACCGGCCTGGCGCCGGTTCCATAATCGGCACTGAATTAGTGGCCAAAGGCACGCCCGACGGTTACACGCTGCTGATGGCCGATACCACCTACGGCATCATTCCGGCAATTTATGCCCAGCTGCCATTCGATGTGCAGAAAGACTTCGCAACCATTTCGCAGATCATGAGTGTGCCCAATGCGCTGGTGGTGCATCCCTCGGTAGCAGCGCGCAGCGTGAAGGAACTGGTAGAACTCGCGAAATCAAAACCGGGTCAGCTGACCTTCGGTTCCGGTGGTGTAGGCACACCACTGCATATGGCCGGTGAACAGCTCAAGGTGGCGGCCGCCGTCAACATGCTGCATGTGCCGCACAAGGGCGCGGCTCCGGCAATGATCAGTCTGCTTGGCGGACAGATCACGATGGTGTTTCCGACGCTGACATTGGCCGTGCCGCAGGTCAAGTCCGGAAAAGTGCGAGCGCTGGCAGTGACCAGTGCCAAACGCGCTGCAGCTTTGCCGGAAGTGCCGACCATGAGCGAGGCCGGCTATGCAGCGGTCAACGCCACTTCATGGTTCGGTCTGGTGGCGCCGGCCAAAGCGCCCAAAGCCATTCTGAATCGCATAGGTGTTGAAACGGCCAAGGTTGTCAAAATGCCCGATGTGCGCGAACGCATCGAAGCCCAGCACGGCGAAGTTGTTGGCAGTACGCCAGTTGAATTCTCGAAATTTGTCGCTGCAGAAATTGCCAACTGGACCAAGGTCGCCAAGGCGGGCAACATCAAGGCCCAGTGATGTCATGAATCTTCTACACAGTCGCCACAGCCTGTGGTGTTACAACAAATGCCACAATGGATTACGCTAAAACCCTGGCGGTCCGGTCCGTGCGCAACGGCAAGGGCATTATTGCCCTGAAATCATTCGCACTTGGCGCATCGATATGCCAGATCAAGGGCAGGGTGGTAAGCAGTGAGACCGTATGGCGTTACTGGGACCGTGAACCCAGGCTGGCGGAAAACTGTTTTCGCTGCGATGCCGGGCATTACGTGAATCCGGAAGGTGAAATTGGCGCTTATGCCAACCACTCCTGCCATCCCCATGCCGGCGTGTGCAAAATCGGGAGTCGCCTGTTGCTCAAAGCCATCAGGCGCATCGCTGCGGGTGATGAGATCACGCACGATTATTCCACGCTGCTCGGCGCCGATGACGTCTGGAAAATGAAATGCAATTGCGGTGAACCGAACTGCAGGAAAAACGTGCGCAATTTTCGCGGCTTGCCGGCTCCCATCGTGCGGAAATACCGCAAGCTGGGCATCATCCCGGATTTCATATTGGCCACAGAGCCGGATTGAGCAGAAAAAGCGGCCTGTTTGCGGTGTCGGCGCTGTTCGCTCGCGTCGCGTCACCGTATAATCAACCGCTTTTTATCCTCTCATGTTGCTCAAGAATCTCGTGCTTTACCGATTGCCCGAAGGATGGGCGGTCGATGCAGACCTACTCGAGCGCAAGCTCGCCCAACAACCCTTGCAGCCCTGCGGTGGCTTCCAGATGGAAAGCCGCGGCTGGACCTGTCCTCATGAGGACGGTCTGTACCTCTATCAGCAACAGCGGCAGTGGCTGCTGGCGCTGGGCGAAGAGCAGAAACTGCTGCCCGCGTCGATCATCCGTCAGCAGGCGCAGGACAGGGCGGCGGCGATCGCGCTCCAGCAGGGGCATCCGGTGGGTCGCAAGCAAATGCGCGACCTCAGGGATCAGGTCACTAACGAATTGCTGCCGCGGGCGTTGGCCCGCCGCCGGGTCACCCATGCCTGGGTCGACTCCGCCAAAGGCTGGCTGGCCGTGAACGCAGTCAGCGATGCCAAAGTCGAGCAATACATGGAAACTTTGCGCCGCGCTGACGACGAGATGCAGGCGCTGCGTCTGGACACCCAGCGCTCACCAGCCTCAGCCATGTCCGAGTGGCTGGTGAATGGCAAAGTGCCCGGTCCGTTCAGCATTGATCAGGATCTGGAATTGCGCGCAGCGGACGCCAGCAAAGCCACAGTGCGTTATGCGCGCCATCCCCTCGAAGGTAAAGAGATTCGTGACCATATCGCGGCTGGCAAAACGGTGGTGCGCCTGGGCCTGACCTGGAATGACAGGATTTCGTTTGTGCTTACCGAACATCTGCAGATCAAGCGGGTGACTTTTCTCAACATACTCAAACAAGAATCAGATGTCGATGACGAAAAAGAGCAATTCGAAATTGATTTTGCATTGATGACCGGTGAACTCTCTCTGATGTTTGCCGATTTGCTCAAGGTGCTGGGTGGCGAGAAGGAAAAGTCATGAGTGCGGTCATGACGTTAGTTGTGCGGTGCAAAATTGCGCAAGGCGTGGCTGCTAAACCTGGTGTGCGCGGGTTTCCGGCAAGTCAGGATAAGCGGAAACTTTGAAAATACTGCAGCCGGAAAAGTTAGCCAATTATCAGCGTGCGCTCGAGATGAGGCTGAAGGAAATTGATGCGGCGACGGTCGAGGCGGACATCGCCGCGGATACCGTGGCGCTGGATCAGTCCAGCGTTGGCCGGCTGACTCGCATGGACGCGATGCAGCAGCAGGCCATGGCGGCGGGAATGCGGGAAAGACTGGAGTCCCAACGGGTGGGGCTTAATGCGGCGTTGAACAGGATTGCAGCAGGTTCGTATGGACTGTGTTGCCAGTGCGCGGTCGAGATGGACGAGGAACGTCTCAATAGCGATCCCGCCGCAGTCTTCTGTGCGGAATGCACAATGGAACGTGAATTGCTCAGGACCCGTAATGGCCCTTACTGATTTCGAAGAGTTGGACTATCAATGTACGGCCATCGGCGACATCAGTCTGCGGCGGCGCACCGAGCCCCGGCTCGGAATCGAGGTTTACGAAGTAAAGCTGGGTGACGAATTTCTGATGTCGAGCCTGTTTACTGCGGGTGAGACCGAGCTGGCCAGACTGGGTCTGGCGCAATGCGCGGCCGGCCCGCTGGATGTCGCGGTTGGCGGACTGGGTCTGGGCTATACCGCGCGTACCGTGCTGGATCATGCCGTGGTGCGTTCGCTATTGGTGATCGATGCACTGCCGGCTGTGATTGACTGGCACCGGCGCGGACTGGTGCCTTTGGGAGCGGGTCTAAGCGCCGATCAACGGTGTGAGTTTCTGGCAGGTGATTTCTATGCACGGGTGAATTCACCGGGCATGGATCCACAGGCGCCAGACAAACGTTTTCATGCAATCCTGCTGGATATTGATCATTCACCCCGCCACGTATTACATCCGCATCACGCCCCATTCTATCTGGCGGACGGGTTGCGCCAGCTTGCGACCCATTTGCGCCCGGGTGGAATTTTTGCCTTGTGGTCCAACGATCCACCGGATGAGGACTTTTGCGCAACGCTTGCCACCGTGTTTTCTGCGACGCAAACGCATGTAGTCGAATTTGATAATCCGCTGCAAGATCGCAAGGCGACGAACACGGTGTATGTCGCGCGCATATGAACCTGGTCGCCCATTAGTCCAGGACGGCAATTGGTCACGACGTCGGCGGCTTGGTTTTAAGTATATAAAAACGATCGCTTGAGTCGAACGCACGGATTCGTCCACAGACTCTGCACCCATAAAAAAACAGCCGCCAAGGGCTGTTTTTTTAATGACGGAGTGGACGGGATTGTGCAGGCCTCGCCTTACGGCGATACCGGCATCCCTCGCTGACGCTCGGGACCGCTGCGCAGTGCGCAGCGTCCTGCGCGACACGCACTGCGTGTCGCTGGTCGAACCAGCAGATTCGTCCACACACCCACACCACCAAACAAAACGGCCCCTTATGGGGCCGGTTCGTTTGGCGGAGAGGGCGGGATTCGAACCCGCGGTACGGCTTTCACCGTACACACGCTTTCCAGGCGTGCGACTTAAACCACTCATCCACCTCTCCGGAGGCGCGGATTCTACCACAGCGTTTTTAGCGAGCGTTCGGCCCCGGCCGTGATCCGCAATTACTAATTCAGCAGCAGCCGCATCAATGCACCCACGCCGTGGCCGATTTCACTTTCGAGGGGGAATGAGAGCATGCCCATGACCGAATACCCCAACAACCAGGGCATGACGTAGAAGCGGAACATGAAGAAGAACCATGCGATGTAGAGCGGTATCACCGGCGACACCAGAAACTCGGGAGTGATGGGCGCAAACAGTTTCAGCAGCGGATTGGTTACACGCACAAAAAATCGCATGAAGAAAAAATCGCTGGTTTCCGACAGAAAAATGGCCATGCCAAACCGGCCGATCAGTGTCCACATCACCATGCCGAGGATGTAATCAATGGCGATGACCCAGATGGGGAAGGCTTCCGTCATGCTTGCTTTCTTGCTGGGCTGTAAATCAAAAGTGGGAGTGCTAAAAAAAAGCCGGGGCGAACTGCTGCCGCCCCGGCCGGATTTGAACTGACTTGGTTAGTGAGTGACGTCGAGCACCGTTTTGCCTCGCGGAATGCGGATCTCGTCGACCATGGCCTGGGTTTCTTTGTCAGGCTCAGCGGTCATCAGGGTTACCGCAACCATGGCGATTACGCTGGCCAGCGCGCCGATGATACCGAAGCGCAGGTCGTCGATGCCCCACCACGGTGCCATGCCGCCCCACTTGACCATGTAGAGATACCACGATCCAACAGCGAGACCGACGCCCATGCCGGCACACGCGCCAGCGCGGTTGGCGCGTTTCCACCAGACACCGAGCACCAGCGGGAAGAACAGACCGGACATCGCAAAGTCGAACGCCCAGGCCACGGAGCCCAGGATATTCGTCAACTTCAGACTGGCCACCGCCGATCCTGCAGCACCGATGACGATCAGCAACACACGCGCCACGATCAGCCGTTTTTTGGTGTCGGCTTTCGGATCGATCATCTTGTAGTAGAGGTCATGCGACAGTGCGTTGGCGATGGCGAGCAGCAAACCGTCCGCCGTCGACATCGCCGCAGCAAGACCGCCGGCCGCTACCAGGCCCGATATGAACGCCGGCAAGCCGGCGATCTCCGGTGTGGCAAGTACCACGATATCGCCCCGCATGAAGAACTCATTGATCTGCAGGATGCCGTCACCGTTGCTGTCGACGATTTTCAGGAAGCCGACATTACTCCACTTCACGATCCAGTCGAGGGCACTAACCTCAGCGATCGACTTGCCGATGATGCTGGTAGCAAGGGTGGGATCCAGAACCTGCAGCTTGGTCAGTGTGGCCAGCGCGGGTGCGGTGAAGTAGAGCAGGAAGATGAAAAGCAGCGACCAGGCCACAGACCTGCGTGCATCACGCACCGACGGAGTGGTGAAGTAGCGCATCAGGATATGCGGCAACGAGGCCGTTCCCATCATCATGCAGGCTACCAGAGTGACGAAGCGGAATGCAGCGATGGGATCGTTGGACGCAACGGAGTGCTTAACAGTCAGCGCGCTCAAGCCGGCTTGTGCCGCCACCGGTTTTAGTATGCCGACCTGGTGCAGGATCTCCAGATCGGCCAGCTTGGCAACGGCTGCCCCGTATTCAAGCTGCGGGAAATAGCCGAAACCCTGTTTGGACGACATCCAGAATACCGGCACCAGATAGGCGATGATGAGCACGATGTATTGCGCCACCTGAGTCCAGGTCACCGCCCGCATGCCGCCCAACATCGCGCATAGCAGAATTGCGACGAGGGCTACCCAGACGCCGACTTCAAATGGAATCTGCAATACCGCTGCTGCAATCGTGCCAGTAGCGTTGATCTGCGCGGTCACGTAGGTAAACGATGCGACGATCAGCACGAGCACCGCCAGCGATCTGGCCACGTTGCCACCATAGCGGGTGCCGATAAAGTCGGGCACCGTATAGCAGCCGAACTTGCGCAGATAAGGCGCCATCAGCACAGCAACCAGCACGTAACCGCCAGTCCAGCCCACCACGAAGGCGAGGTAGGGGTGGCCGCCCATGTATATGCCGCCGGCCATCGCGACAAACGAGGCGCCGGACATCCAGTCGGCACCGGTAGCCATGCCGTTGAACACGGGAGGTACTTCGCGTCCCGCGACGTAATAGGCATCGACCTGCATGGTGCGTGACATCCAGCCGATGTAGGCATAGATGAACACGGTGAAGGCGACGAACCAAATGCCGATCGTGTCGGCGGCCATGCCCATGCTTTCGGCGAAGG
The DNA here is from genome assembly GCA_037969525.1 of Burkholderiales bacterium. Taxonomy (GTDB): domain Bacteria; phylum Pseudomonadota; class Gammaproteobacteria; order Burkholderiales; family SG8-41. The sequence continues at coordinate 12,230 of JBBKXO010000207.1, forward strand.
CCATTATCGCAATGAAGACGAGGAAGCCACCGGTGTACATGCCGTACACCTTCGGCAGATTTTCTATAAACGATCCCTTTAAGGCCATTTCAGTCTCTCCCTGTTATCAGTCTTCGGCCACGCCGCATTCGCGATCAATCTTCTCCTGCTGCTTCACAAAGATGAAGAGCTGGACCACGAATACGATCAAGGACCCCTGGGCTGCCATATAAAAGCCCAGCGGCCACCCGAAAAAGTTGATTTGGTTGAGAGCGGATGCAAACCAGTGCACCACAAACGAGAAAACGAACCAGATAGACAAATGCAATATCATCAGATTCTTGGTTCGCGACCAATGAACCGTTACCTTTGGGGAATCGCCGTTGCTCATGAGAAAGCCTCCGTCCTTATTTGTTGTGAGATCTTTGTTGTGAGATCTTGCTAATCCGTCTACTGCACTAATTTGATGCATTTTTACGCGGACTTTTTACAACAAGGAAAAGGTAAACTGTTTCGCACAACTTGTCTATAGAAAAAAATTTTGGATAAACAATTGTTTTTAAAAAGAATTCTAGAACGCCCCTGGTTGTCGATACGCGCGTTCTTAGACCGAATCGATGGACGCCACCAAACAGGGCGGATTGTCGATCTGCAGGGCCTGCAGCAGTTTCTGGAATCGCGGGCGAGTCACGTGACGCAGACTTCGCTTTATGGCTATCTGCGTACCCGCGCCGGCTCTCGCTACCCCGAACTGTTTGCGAATGATGATTTCGCCAGTGCAATCAATGCGGCCAAATGGAATATCTGGCTCGCTTGCGTGTCCGATCTGGCGATTTATGCTGGCGGTATGCTGGCGCGAAGCCGGGTGGATGGTGAAGCCGGGGTGAGTCGCGTGATGTGTGCAGTCATAGACAGCATACTGGCTGCCGGGGCGCCAGCAGAGGCCGACCGCAATTACCCGGCGCTGGCGGATGCCTTGAGCGCCCGGGTGCGTGGCTGTTCATGGAACGCTGTTCCTACCGACATTGAAGCTGTATTTTTGGAGAGCCCGGCCGCACTGGTGCGCTGGGCACCCATCGTCGACCAACTGAAGCAGCTGGATGCAGACATAGTCCGTAACTCCGTGCGTTTTCGCTGGCAAGAAGTGCGGCAGGAATTGCGCCAGGCGCTGGACACCGAGGCACTGCTGGCCACCAGCGCATTATGACCATTCCAACCTGTGAATCGGCCTGGCACACAAGGCATGGCCGGCGGGCACTGCCCGCCGACCCAGGTTTGGTAGTTATTTTTGCGGCTGCTTGAGCTGTTCGAGAATCGCCGGATTCTCCAGCGTGGACACGTCCTGCGTGATTTCCTCGCCCTTGGCGATCGAGCGCAGCAGCCGGCGCATGATTTTTCCGGAGCGGGTCTTGGGCAGGTTGTCGCCGAAACGGATGTCGCGGGGCTTGGCGATGGGGCCGATTTCCTTGCTGACCCAGTCCTGCAGTTCCTTGA
>JBBKXO010000208.1:0-4048 GCA_037969525.1 Burkholderiales bacterium
CCGCCGGGCTGCCCCCGGCCAAACCACTTCGACAACCAGTCAAGGCACTGCTTAATGCGATAGCCAGTGATAACTGTTGTTGGGGTTCGCAGGCTCACCCCAACCTACTTACTTCGACAACCAGTAAACGCATTGCTTAACACGATAGCCATTGAAAACTGTTGTTGGGGTTCGCAGGCTCACCCCAACCTACCTACTAGCTACGCCGCCAGGTAGTCCCCGCCGCACTATCCTCCAACACCACACCCGCCGCTTTCAACTCATCCCGTATCCGGTCCGCCTCGGCAAACTGCTTACCCTTCTTCGCCGCAGCCCGCGCAGCTATCGCCGCCTCAATGCGCTCCGGCGTCCACTCGCTGTCCGCAGGCCCAGCCTGTAAAAACGCCTCCGGTTCACGCTGCAACAATCCCACCACCCCCGCCAGCGATTTCAGCAACCCGGCATCAGCCGCAGACTGCGACTTGTTCAGTTCATTAGCCAGGTCAAACAACACCGCCACCGCCTCCGGCGTATTGAAGTCATCATCCATCGCCGCCTTGAACCGCGCCGCGTACGCATTGTTCCAATCCACCGCGCCCGAAACCGCCGCCACACCGTTCAGCGCTGTGTAGAGCCGCGTCAGCCCCTGCTTCGCATCATCGAGATGGACATCCGAGTAATTCAGCGGGCTGCGGTACTGCGCGCGGATGATGAAAAAGCGCACCACCTCGGGGTCATACTTCTTGAGGATCTCGCGCACCGTGAAAAAATTGCCCAGCGACTTGGACATTTTTTCGCTCATTTCACCCTTCATGACGCGCACGAAACCATTGTGCATCCAGTAGTTGACGAAAGTGCCGCCATGGGCACCCTCGGACTGGGCGATTTCATTTTCATGGTGCGGAAACTGCAGATCCTGGCCACCGCCGTGAATGTCGAAATGATTGCCCAGCAATTCGTTCGACATCACCGAGCACTCGATATGCCAGCCGGGACGACCGGCGCCCCACGGCGATTCCCACGCCGGCTCGCCGGGCTTGGCGCGCTTCCACAGCACAAAGTCCAGCGGGTCCTCCTTGGCCGCATCCACCGCTACGCGTTCGCCGGCGCGCAAATCCTCCAGCGATTTGCCGGACAGCTTGCCGTAGCCGTCGAACTTGCGCACCGCGTAGTTCACGTCGCCATCCTTGGCCTGATAGGCGTAGCCCCGGCTTTGCAGCGTGCCGATCATGTCGAGCATCCCCGGCACGTATTCCGTGGCACGCGGCTCGGCGTCCGGTTTTTCTATGCCCAGCGCTGCGGCGTCCTCATCCATCGCCTGGATGAAGCGTCCGGTCAGGTCAGCGGTCGATTCCTGGTTTTCCTGGGCACGCTTGATGATCTTGTCGTCTATATCGGGAATGTTGCGCACATAGGTCACGGCGTAGCCCGAGGCCCGCAGCCAGCGTTGCACCAGGTCAAAAATCACCATCACCCGGGCGTGGCCGAGGTGGCAGTAGTCGTAAACCGTCATTCCGCAGACATACATGCGGACTTTGCCGGGTTCGATGGGCACAAATTCCTGCTTGTCCCGGGTCAGGGTGTTATAGATTTTGAGCATAGTGGCTGGTGATCGGCCGCCTCAGGGACCGGAGATTGCCGGCCGGTCAGGGCCGTCGGATTTGAGGCGAATTGCGGTTTAGGGGTGTCCGCAAAAAAGAGTTGGTTGAATTAGTGGTTGTTCTTGGTAAAATCTCATAAATTCAAGGACTAATGTCGTCATTTTAAACATGAATACCGCCCTGACAACGATCACTGGAATCATAGCACGATGACCTTCAAGCCGGCCCTTGCACGACTCCTGGCAATCGTACTGTGCATGGGATTAGCTGCCCCCGTAATGTCGCAAAGCGACGATCTGCAGGAAGCACAGCAACTGCTGAAACAGGGACAGATTGATCGCGCGATGGAACGCGTGGATCAATATCTGAAATCGCGGCCCAATGACGCTCGCGGCCGCTTTTTGCGCGGCATCCTGTTCACCGAACAGAGCAAGCCGAACGATGCCATCCGCATATTTACAGAGCTGACCCGGGACTACCCGGAACTTCCCGAACCGTACAACAACCTCGCTGTACTGCACGCCTCGCAGGGGCAGTACGACAAGGCGCGTGCAGCACTGGAAATGGCGATCCGCACGCATCCCAGTTATGCCACCGCCCATGAAAACCTGGGGGACATTTACGCCAAGATGGCGAGCCAGGCCTATGACAAGGCATTGCGGCTCGACAAGAGCAATCAGGCGGCCCAGACCAAGCTCAACCTGATCAAGGATCTGTTCACGACCGGCCCGCGTCCGCCAGTGGTCGCGATGGCCAGAATCGAACCGGCGCCCAAGCCGGCAGCAGCGGCAAAATCGATCAGCCCGCCTTCGCCCCCGGTTGCAGCACCGTCGCCGCCACCTCCTCCGGTTGCAGTTGTCGCACCTGCGCCTCCCCCGGTTGCAGTTGCCGCACCGGCGCCCAAATCTGCCGCGGTGGCCGTCAAGGAGCCCGCAAAGGAACCACAGCGTGAACCGGTGAAAGCTGCGCCCACGGCAGGCAACGATGCAGACGCCGTGCTCAAGTCAGTCGAAGGCTGGGCGGCTGCCTGGTCAAACAACGATGTCGAGGGCTATCTTGCGCGTTATGCGTCCGACTTCAAGACGCCGGACGGCGAATCCCGCAAGGACTGGGAAAAGGAACGCCGGTCGCGCGTCGCAAAACCTCGTGTAATAGAAGTCAGCATCAACGCCCCGAAAGTCACATTTGAGGACGCCAATCGCGCGTCCGTGACCTTTCGCCAGGATTATCGATCCAATACCTTCAAGGCCAACGCCAGGAAAACGCTGGTGATGATCAAGTCAGGTGATAAATGGCTGATCCTGCAAGAAACGGTGGGCGGATGAAGCGCCCCCTGCTCGGCAGCGCGCTGGCTGTGGTCATACTCGCCACGGCGCTGACCCCGTCCTCCACCACGCTCGCCCTGGGTAACCGCCCGCTGTCACCTGTCGCTGGCGGCTTGCTCGGCACCGGCGCCAAAGGGACCGCCTTCGCCGCACCGGAAGCACTGCTGGCGCACACACTGCTTGCCATCAGCGGCTCCCAGTTCGACATCGCACTGACCGAAATCAACAAGGTGCTGCAGCATTATCCGAATTTCCGTCTGGCGCATCTGATCAAAGGTGATCTGCTGATAGCGCGCTCACGGCCGATCAGCGCCATAGGCTCGGCGTCGGATGCCCCGGCCGAAAGTATTGCCGACCTGCGCGATGAAGCGCGCGCACGGCTGATACGGCACGAACAGGAACGACCGGGCACCCGGGTGCCGAGCTATCTGCTGGAACTCGACCCGCAGCAGAAATACGCATTCGTTGTTGATACCTCCAAATACACGCTGTACGTATTTGAAAATGACCATGGTACGCCGCGCTACGTGGCCGATTACTACACCACCATCGGCCGCAACGGCACCGAAAAGCTGCGCGAGGGCGACAAGAAAACGCCACTGGGCGTTTATCATGTCACCAAAAATCTCACCCGCGAAAAACTGAGTGAGACCTACGGCGCGACGCTAAGCGAGCTCTATGGTGAAGGCGCTTTCCCGATCAGCTATCCGAATGAGTGGGATCGTCGCCAGGGGCGCAAGGGTCACGGCATCTGGCTGCATGGCGTGCCGTTCGATACCTACAGCAGACCACCGCGTGCAAGTGACGGCTGCGTAGCCCTGACCAACGAGGATCTGCAGGCCATTGCGGCCCGCGTACAGGTCGGCGTAACGCCGGTGATCATCACCTCGGGCATAGACTGGGTGGAGCCGGAGGCGGCAAAAGTTACGCGCAAGGCGCTGCAGCAGTCTGTGGAAAGCTGGCGGCACGATTGGGAGAGCCGCGATACCGATAAATATCTGCGCCACTATTCTCCCGATTTCCACTCGGGGAAACAGGATATGGCGGCATGGGCCAAGCAGAAACGCGGCGTCAATGCCGGAAAATCCTGGATCAAGGTCAAGGTCGATGCGGTCAGCATGTTCCTCTATCCGGGCGAGGATA
>JBBKXO010000209.1:0-3328 GCA_037969525.1 Burkholderiales bacterium
TTCAGCGACAGCAGCGTCGGCAGCAACCGCGGGCCTTCACCGCTGGCGAATGTCAGGTCGGCGACAACCTTGCCGTTGCTGGGCTCCACACCCCAGGCCTTGAACAGGTTGTACAGCGAAGACTGCCCCGCGGCATTGCCGCCGAACGGATTCTGCAGATCCGGCTGCTGGTCAAAATAAGCGTAGGTATCGATAAAGGTGATCAGCTTGCCGCCGCGCATGACGAACTGGTCGAGCGCGTATTCGGTCGTCTCCAGTATGTCGCGCGGATGGATGACCAGCAGCACCTTGATATCGTCGTCGATTTTCTTCGCGTTCATTGCAACTTCACGCACGTCGAAAATCCGCTTCAGTTCCGTCGCCAGTACCCATGGCTGCAGCGGCTGCAGCTTCTTCACCGGATCGAGCGAGCGGCCCAGCACCGGCAGATTGCTCATGATGCCGACGACCGCTTTCTTCGCCTGCCCCACCTGTGATATCGAACGCGTGATGTCGTATTCGAGCAGACGCTCACGATCCGGCGTCAGCACGGGTATCGGCGATTTCTGGTCAAGAAAGGACACCGCCAGACCGAGATAGAATTTCTCACCGGTGTTGGTCAGCTGGCCCTCGACGTTGTCGAGCGCCGCCGATTCCTCGGCATCCGAATCCGGCTGCGGATTGAATTTTTCGATGATGACTTTGCCCTTGCCCGCCACCTTGTACTCGTTGAGCAGATCTTCGACGCGGCCGGCGAAGGTCTTCAACCCCGGTGGCACCGCAGCGCTGCCCTGGGTGTAATAGAAGCGGATTTTTACCGGCGCCTCCAGTTTCGACAAGATGGAGCGCGTGCCGTCCGACAGTGTGTAGACGCGGCCTTCGGTCAGGTCCACCCGCGCATTGATCGCGCTGAATATGAAGTTGCCGGCGATCAGGATCAGCGCCAGCGCGATGATGCCGCCGGCCGAATACATCAGTGTTTCTGCGTTCTTGTTTTTCATGCTCTCACCCTGCGCGCTGGTTGCGGATGATCACGCCGGTGGTGAACAGCATGAAACCGATCACCGAGGCGAAGAACACCACGTCGCGCGTGTCGAGCACGCCGCGCTGGAAACCTTCGAAATGCGTCATTACCGAGAATGCCGCGACGATATCGACCACCACCGGGCTGGCAACGCGCGACAGCAGGTCGGTCACCGGCGTATAGCCGGCGAGGATCAGGAACAGGCAGATCATCACTGAGAGGATGAAGCTGATGACCTGGTTGCGGGTCAGCGCCGACGTCATGCAGCTCACCGCGAGATAAGTGCCGGCGAGCATCAGGCTGCCGACATAGCCGGACACGATGACGCCGTTGTCGGGATCACCGAAATAGTTGACGGTGATGATCACCGGGAAAGTCAGCGCCAGCGCCAGCGCCAGGAACAGCCACGACGCGAGGAACTTGCCGACGATGGCCTGCCAGTTGGTGATCGGCATGGTCAGCAGCAGCTCCATCGTGCCCAGCCGCCGCTCTTCCGACCACAGCCGCATGCCGACCGCCGGCACCAGGAACAGGTACAGCCACGGGTGCCAGGTAAAAAACGACACCAGCGAAGCTTCACCGCGTTCGAAAAAATTACCGATGGTGAACGTGAAAAAGCCTGTCAGCAGCAGGAATATGACCAGAAACACATAGGCGATGGGCGACGTAAAGTAACCGCCGAGTTCGCGCTTCATGATGGTCTTGATGTTGGATACGGGGTTCATGCTAGCGCCTCCGCCTTGACCGTGTCTGGCAGCGTGATCGCGCGGAATACGTCTTCCAGTTTGCCTTCGGGTGAACGCGCCTTCAGTTCCGCCGGGGTGCCGCTGGCAACGATGCGACCGCGGTCGATGATGATGACCCGGGTGCAGGCCGCTTCGACTTCTTCAAGGATGTGCGTCGAGAAAATCACCACCTTGTTCTCGCCCAGTCTTTTGATCAGGTTTCGCACTTCGTGTTTTTGGTTGGGATCGAGCCCGTCCGTCGGCTCATCGAGGATCAGCACATCGGGATCATGGATCAGCGACTGCGCGAGGCAGGTGCGATGTTTGTAGCCTTTGGACAGCGTGTCGATCGACTGATAGAGCACGGCCTCAAGAAAGCACAGTTCAACCGCACGGTTGACGGCGCGTTTGCGCGCATCACCCTGCAGGCCGCGCAGCTCGGCGCAGAATTTGAGAAAGCCATGCACCGTCATGTCGGCGTAGCCCGGTGCATTCTCCGGCAGATAACCGATCAGGCGCTTGGCGGCGATCGGGTCATCCACCATGTCGTGGCCGCCGACGGTAATGGTGCCTGAGGTGGGCGGATAGTAGCCGGTAATCATGCGCATGGTGGTCGATTTGCCAGCGCCGTTGGGTCCGAGGAATCCCAGCACTTCGCCGCGTTCGACGATGAACGATACGTCGTTCACCGCGAGTTTGGGGCCGAAGGCCTTGACCAGATGTTCTACGTTAATCAAGAAGTCTCTCTCCATTCAGGTCTGCGCGCCGGCTCCATGCTTGCGACCGGCCCGCGTTTTTGTGGCGTGTTAGATGGTGTTGCCGCATGAAAATTCAATACGGCCGCGCCACAACACGACACCCATCGCCCGTAAACTGGCGATTAACATAACCAATTGATTTAATTGGATTTTTATACTTTTCACCAGCGACTGCGCGATTGCCCTGCCGGCAGTGGTGGTGCCGACAGTCTGAATCGAACAGACGACCTACCGCTTACAAGGCGGTTGCTCTACCAACTGAGCTATGCCGGCGCGAGGCCGGATTATAGCGCCTCGCAGGCGGACGGGCCTCCTATAATTGCGCGAACTTCTTACGGACTGCACATGACAAACATAGTTCAAAAAACCGCCGCACCCATCGGCATCATCGGCAACGGTTTGATGGGCATGGCCTGCGCGCGGCGCCTTGCCGCTGCCGGCTATCGTGTCGCCGGTTACGACATCGATCCCGCCAAATCAGCCACAGTCGCGGCACTGGGTGGCAGTGCCGTCACCGCACTGGCTGAACTCGCACGCGACTGCAGCACCGTCGTTCTCGCCGTCTTCAACACGGATCAGGTGGAAGCCGCGCTCGAAGGCCCGCAGGGGCTGCTCGCGGCACTGCCGGCAGACGCGCCGCCGCTCACCGCGATCTGCGTCAGCACCTGTGATCCCGATCGCATCAGCGCTCTTGCGCAGCGCCTGCCGGCTAACCGCCTGCGCTACATCGAAATGCCGGTCTCCGGCACCAGCGAGCAGATGGCCCAAGGTGTAGCCCTGGGACTGGTCGGCGGCGACCCGGCCGCGGCGGAAGCCGCGCGCGACGTACTCGATGCCCTTTG
>JBBKXO010000210.1:0-7715 GCA_037969525.1 Burkholderiales bacterium
CAAGGTTGCGCTCTACCAACTGAGCTACTCCCGCGTTGCTTGCGTAATTCAGGCGCGGATTATATGCCGAATCGCGGCGGACCCGCAACAGTTTACCCCCTGCTGTGAGAGGCATCCCAGGCCATTTTCAGGTAATAACCCATCGAAATGAGGGTCAACAACGCAGCCACCCAGATCAGCCAGGTGCCCCAGTACAGGGGGTCGAAGGCGCCGATAGGATTGTGGTAGAGCAGCATGGGTATCGCTATCATCTGCGCCGCAGTTTTGATCTTGCCGACCATGGATACGGCAACGCTTTTACCCTGCCCCATGGAAGACATCCATTCCCGCAGTGCCGAGATCGCAATCTCGCGACCGATGATGATCAGCGCAATCACGGCATCGACACGGCCCAGTTGTACCAGAATGACCAGCGCTGCCGCCACCATCAGTTTGTCGGCGACCGGGTCAAGAAAGGCGCCGAATGCCGAACTCAGGTTCAATCGGCGCGCCAGCCAGCCGTCCAGCCAGTCGGTAATCGCCGCCACAGTGAATATCACGGTAGCGATCAGATTTTGCGTATTGTGTGATACCCATACCTGTTCGAAATAAAAAATGCCGACGAACAGCGGAATCATCACGATCCGCAGCCAGGTCAGCAGCATGGGCCAGTTGAAGGGCATCTCAGTGCAGTTCGTCGTAGATTTTTTCGGCCAGGGTCCTGCTGATGCCGTCAACCTGTGCCAGTTCATCGACGCTTGCAGCCACCAGCCCGCGCAATCCGCCGAACCGGGCCAGCAGACGCTGGCGGCGTTTGGCGCCGATTCCAGGAATGTTCTGCAGCGACGATGTCGTACGCGTCCGTGCGCGTCGTGCGCGATGCCCTTCAATTGCAAAGCGGTGCGCTTCATCACGAATCTGCTGGATGAGATGCAGTCCCGGATCGTCGGGTGGCAGTCGCAACGCATCGGCGCGCCCCGCCATCAGCAACTGTTCCATGCCCGGCTTGCGTGCAACGCCCTTAGCCACGCCCAGCAGCGGCACATTGCTCAAACCCAGTTCCGTCATTACTTCAATCGCCACGCCCAGTTGCCCCTTCCCGCCATCAATCAAGATGAGATCAGGCATTTTACCCTCTCCGCTAACGAGTCGGCGGTAGCGGCGTGTCAATACCTCGCGCATGGCGCCGTAGTCATCGCCGGGCGTGATCTCCTGCATATTGAAGTGGCGGTATTCGCCGTTTTGCATGGCACCACGGTCGTACACTACGCAGGAGGCCACCGTTGCCTCACCCTGGGTGTGGCTGATGTAGAAGCACTCGATGCGCTGCACCGTCTCCGGCAGATGCAGGCCCTGCTGCAGGGCGAGTAATTTTGCGGCGTCGCCCATTTGCTGGACCTTGCGCTGCCCGGCGCCCAGTTCGGCGTTTTTGACCGCCATTTGCAGCCATACGCGGCGATCACCTATGGGATTGGTGCCGATCTGTACCCGCCGTCCGGCGCGTTCCGACAGCGTGTCCTGCAACACATCAACTTCAAGGGCCACACCGATGATGATTTGCGGCGGCACGGGGTGCAGCAGGTAATGCTGGGCAATGAATGCCTCGACGATCTGAGCAGGCTCGGTCTCGTCCGCATTTTGCGGGAAAAAGTTCTTGTCACCAAGATGGCGCCCGCCGCGGATCATCACCAGGTTGACGCAGCAGATGCCTGCCGCGTAGCCGCAGGCAATCACATCGGCGTCGCGTCCTGATTCGTCGCTGACGTATTGCCGCTCACGCACTTTGCGCAGTGCGCTGATCTGGTCGCGGTGCACTGCGGCCTCTTCATACCGCGTGCCTTCTGCCGCGGCGTTCATGCGCCGGGTCAGGCGTTCGAAAACCGCGTCCTCCTGACCGTTGAGAAATTCTTCCGCACTGCGTACATCGTCAGCATAATCAGCTTCATTGATGAGTCCCACGCAGGGGCCCGTGCAGCGATGGATCTGGTGCAGCAGGCATGGCCGCGAGCGATGGCCGAACACGCTGTCCTCGCAGGTGCGCAGGCGGAACACTTTCTGCAGAAACTGCATGCTTTCACGTACAGCACCGGCATTGGGAAACGGTCCGTAATAACGGTGTTGTTTCTCGGGATTGCCACGGAAAAATGCGAGGCGCGGATAGCGATGCCCCGTCAGCATCAGATAAGGATAGGATTTGTCGTCGCGGAACAGAATGTTGTAGCGAGGCGCCAGCGACTTGATCAGGTTGTTTTCGAGCAGCAATGCTTCCGATTCCGAACGGGTCACTGTGGTTTCGATGGCGACGATCTGTGCCACCATCAGACGGATGCGTGGCGACAGTGTTTCGGTGCGTTGGAAGTAGGAGTTGACGCGCTTGTGCAAATCCAGCGCCTTGCCGACATAAAGCACCTCCCCGTCCTTGCCGAGCATGCGGTACACGCCGGGCAGGTGTGGCAGGCCGGCGGCGATGGCCGAGGGCGCCGTCATATTCAGGCGACGGCCTGCCGCCGGTCGACATACCGGCGGACGTCCGCGAAAACAGCCTGAAACATCTCCGTGGTCAGGCGTCGTGTCTGGGTGTTGTAACGGCTGCAGTGGAAACTGTCGAACAGCTGCAGGTCACCCGGCAGCGTGTGTCTGGCGCCGTGGGCAAATTTAAAATCCGCAAGCCGCTGATCCAGCGCACGCAGTACAGCCTGGTGTGCCACCGTGCCCAGAGCGACGATCGCTGTGCCTGGTATCAGTTCGGCAATTTCGGAGCGCAGGTAGCCGTTGCATTCGCGAATTTCCACCGGCAACGGTTTGTTCTCCGGCGGCAGGCATTTGACGGCATTGGTGATCCGGCACCCCGTCAGTACCAGACCGTCATCCGGCGCTGACGCCACTGGCTGGTTGCCGAAACCGTATCGGTGCAGGGTGTCGTAGAGCAGGATGCCGGCATGGTCACCGGTGAAGGGGCGACCGGTGCGGTTGGCACCATGCATGCCCGGCGCCAGGCCGACGATCAGTAAGCCCGGCTTGCGATCGCCGAACGGTGCGACCGGGCGTGCATGGTAGTCGGGATGCGCGGTACGTACTGCAGCCAGATGCGATGCGAGCCGCGGACAGCGCGTACACTCCAGGGAAAACGGGAGGTGTGCTGAGCTGCGTGCAGTTGCTGTTTTTTTCATCGCCTCACCGGCTCCGCCGATTCAGGCGAGCGGCAAGTCGCGGTTGTGCTCGCCCAAGCCGGCAATGGCGTGCAGCGCTGCCACATAACGTGCGTCCTCGCGCAGCTTGATTGCATCCACGGCATGTGCCCGGCCGTGGATGCGGGCGAGGCGGGCCAGCCCCACCGCCGGCATTTTGTAATCAAGCCCCGCCAGCAGTTCATCGGCTGACTTTGTATCATTGCAGACCAGCACCATGTCGCAACCGGCGCGCAATGCGGCCAGTGCACGGTCTATCACCCCGCCGGCCACGCTCGCACCTTCCATGCTCAGATCGTCGCTGAAAATGATCCCGTCGAAACCCAATTGACCGCGCAGGATGCGCTTGAGCCAGATTTCGGAGAATCCCGCCGGCGCGGTATCCACCGCGGGATAAAGCACGTGAGCCGGCATGATGCCGCCCAGACCGGCGTCGATCAATCGCCTGAAGGGCACCAGATCTTCGCCTTCAATATCAGCAAAAGGGCGTTCGTCAATGGGAACTTCGTGATGAGAGTCGGCGCGCACATGGCCGTGGCCGGGGAAATGTTTACCAACGGCGGCCATGCCGCCATCGCGCAGTCCGTGCATGAGCCCGGCCGCCAGATCGGCGATCGCATCCGGTCGCGCATGGAAGGCACGATCGCCAATAACGCTGCTGTTACCGTAATCAACGTCCAGCACCGGCGTGAATGACAAATCGACGCCATGGACACGCAGTTCCGCCGCCAGCACGAAACCCAGCGACTGGGCCAGTGCCACCGCCTTGCGATGGTCACGGTCCCAGACCAGGCCGAGTTCACGCATCGGTGGCAATTGCGTGAAACCTTCGCGAAACCGCTGCACCCGTCCGCCCTCATGATCAACGGCAATGATCAGTTGCGGGCTGCGTAATTCGTGGATATCAGCCGTGAGCCTGGCCAGTTGGGCACAGGACTGGAAATTGCGCGTAAAAAGAATAACGCCACCGACCAGCGGATGCGTGAGCCGCTGCCGGTCTGCTGCAGTCAATTCCGTTCCGGCAAAGTCCAGCATCACCGGACCCAGAGCTATGGATTTGGTCATTGTTCCAGTACTACGCAGGCGCAGGCCATGTTGGATTCGTCGCTGATGGTGAGGTGATGCCCGGTGATGCCGTGGCCGCGGACCAGATCAGTAAGTTCTGCATTGAACGAAAATCCCGGCTTGCCGGCACTGTTCTGGACCACGCTGATGCACTGCAAGGTTACAGGATAGCGAAAACCGGTACCCATGGCCTTGGAGAACGCCTCCTTGGCCGCAAAACGGTTGGCGAGAAATAACACGGCCTGGGTGCTGTTCCGGCGTCGCGCATAACCGGCCTGTTCCTGCGGGGTCAGGACACGTCGCACAAAACGCTCGCCATATTTTTCGAGCAATCGCTGCACGCGGTGGGGTTGTATGACATCAATGCCTATGCCGTAAATCATCGCATGCCTTTCATTAATCGCAGATATTCCGCTACGGTGGCACTCAGGCCGCTATCCAGCGCGTCGGCAATCAACGCATGTCCTATCGAAACTTCAGTAATGCCCGCCACCGCAGTCAGAAAATGCGGCAGATTATCGCGATTCAGATCATGCCCCGCATTGACGGCCAGTCCGGCGGCCTGCGCGCTGCGCGCAGACGCTGCATAGCCTGCAGTGACGGCGTTTTGTTTGCCGGTGCCGAAGGCGCGGGCGTACGGTTCGGTGTAGAGCTCAACGCGATCGGCACCAGTAGCAGCCGCAGCCGCCATGGCCTCCGGCAGCGGATCCATGAACAGGCTGACACGTGCACCCAATGTCTTCAGCTCGGAGATGATGGGTCTCAGGCGCTGCGCATCGCGTGCCAGGTCCCAGCCATGGTCCGAGGTCAGCGCAGCGGGGGCATCAGGCACCAGAGTACATTGCTGAGGTTTGACGGCGCGGGCGAGTTCGAGCAGCGGCGGCTCAAACGGATTGCCTTCAATATTGAACTCTGCGGCAGGCCATGCTTTGAGCAGTTGTGCGAGTTGATGCACATCTGTGCTGCGGATATGGCGTGCATCTGGGCGCGGATGCACGGTAATCCCGTGAGCGCCGGCCTCCAGCACGGTGCGGGCGGCCCGCAGTACGCTGGGAATGTCGAGGTCGCGCGCATTGCGCAACAGCGCAATTTTATTGAGATTGACGCTGAGCCGGGTCATGTGAATTGGTATTGACGAATTGCGCCTGCCAACATCTACAGTTGCTGCAGATCACGCAACAACTGGCGTGTATGCAGTATCTGATGGCCCAGGCAATGACTGATCAATGCGCGCATCAGCGCCTTGCTCTGCTGTACGGTCCGGGGTTCTGAATAACGATCGGCAGCCATGTCGATCAACGTTTGTCCCGCCAATTCTACGCCGCTTTGCTCATCCGCCTCATGTGCCGGCACCGGGCCACGCTCCGGAATGTAGAGATAATGCCCGTTTGGGGCTATCGGTTTGCCACCGGCAACTTCATGATCAAACACCAGGCCGTAGCCGAGTTCCCGCAACAGCACACGTTCGAATCGGCGCAGCACTGCCGCATGATCTGCGGCAACCGGCAATTGCGCCAGCGCGCCGGCATAGGCGTCGAACAAATGTTCGTGCGGGTCTTCGCGGGGCAGCAGCTTCAACAGCAATTCGTTCAGGTAAAAGCCGCAGATCAGACTTAATCCGCGCAGCGGAGAATACCCCCCCTGCCATTCGGCCTTGTGCAGGGTTTTCAGTTCCGATTTGCCCGACCAGCCGACCAGCAGTGGCTGAAATGCCATCAGCACGCCGCGTAACGCCGAGCGCGGACGGCGGGCCCCGCGCGCGATGACTGCCACACGGCCTATATCGCGGGTATAAAACTCCGCGACCAAGCTGGTTTCGCGGTAGGCGTAGGTGTGCAGCAGGTAGGCCGCCTGGCCATCACGGCGGTTGCGCTCAGCGGTCATGGTCCGCGCTATCTCCCACAAGTTTGCGCATAACTGCAGGATAATTCAGTAACATGTTGTTTTTATTATATAAATTAATCTATACCCAAGCGCCGTAGCACGGCATTGTCATCGGCCCAACCGGATTTCACCTTGACCCAGACCTCCAGAAACACCTTGCCGCCGAACATGCGCTCCATGTCCAGCCTTGCCTGGGTGGCAATCTGCTTGAGCTTTTCCCCGCCCTTGCCGATGACGATTCCCTTCTGCCCCTGCTTATCAACCAGGATTCCGGCATTAATGCGCCGCAGGCCATCGACGACTTCAAAGCGCTCGATTTCCACGGTGGCAGAATACGGCAGTTCTTCTCCCAGCAGGCGGAACACCTTCTCTCGCAGCAGTTCTGCCGCGAGCATGCGTTCACTGGCGGTGGTGATCTCGTCCTCCGCGTAGAGGCGTTCGCTTTCGGGGAGGAACCCGCGGATTGCCGCCAGCAGGTCATCCGTACCGGCGCCATTTTTTGCCGAAACCGGAATTATGGCGCTCGGCTTGGCCAGTTCGTGGAGTTGTTGCATGAATGGCAGCAATTCGTTCTTGTTGCCGACGCCGTCGATCTTATTCAGCGCAACCACCACCCTGGCGCCGTTCTGGAGCAAGCCCGCTACCGCCTTGTCCTCGGCATCAAGGCGGAGGGCTTCCACTACCCATACCACTGCATCCACATCCGTAATGCTGCGTGACACGCTGCGATTCATCAGGCGGTTCATGGTGCTGCCATGGCGCATCTGGAATCCGGGCGTATCAACAAAAACATACTGCGCATCGGCGCGTGTGACTATGCCAATGATGCGCTGGCGGGTGGTTTGCGGACGCTGCGATGTAATGCTTATTTTCTGGCCAACCAGCCGATTCAGCAGAGTGGACTTGCCGACATTAGGTCGCCCGACTATGGCCACATGGCCGGCGCGATGAATAACCATCGCCATCAGCGGGCAGCCAATGCGTAGGCTTTACGTGCTGCATCCTGCTCTGCCGCGCGCCGGTTTGAACCCAGGCCGTCAGTGCGTATGCCCAGGCTTGCAACGACACACTCTACGTGGAAAGTCTGGGCGTGAGCATGACCCTGTATGTCGAGCACCGTGTATCCGGGCAGCGCTGCGCCTTTGCCCTGCAGCAGTTCCTGCAACAGTGTTTTAGCATCCTTGCCGCTGGCATGGGGGTCCACGGCATCGAGACTGTCCCCAAACAGCCGGCGCACTACGGCTAGCGCGGCTGCAAATCCCCCGTCGAGCATGGCGGCGCCAACGATGGCTTCAACGGTGTCGGCCAGTATCGAGGGGCGCTGTGCGCCTCCGCTTTTCAATTCGCCATCGCCAAGCAGCAGCTGTGCACCCAGGTCGAGCTCCTGCGCGATGCGATGCAAGGCCTGTTGATTGACCAGATTGGCGCGCAGGCGCGAGAGTTCGCCCTCGTCCAGATCGGGAAATCTGGCGTAGAGCTCCAGCGCGATGATGCAATTGACGATGCTGTCGCCCAGGTATTCCAGCCGCTCATTATGCGCAGCACCGTAGGAACGATGCGTCAGGGCACGGCGCAGCAGTTCCGGATCAAGGAAGCGAT
>JBBKXO010000211.1:0-24105 GCA_037969525.1 Burkholderiales bacterium
CAAACGGGCGGTGGGTGCCGGTATCCAGGGGCTGTGCTGCCGGTCGCAGCATATCAAGCAGTGTATCCCGCAGCGCCGCACGCAGCTGCCCGGCATCGGTATAGCGCTCACTACGCGCACGGGCGCGCAACGCTTCGAGCAGATGCATCGTGGCGGGGGCTCCGACATCGGCAGTCAGCAGCACCGTCTCCAGGTCTTCATAGAATGACTCGTCCAGCTTGCGGCCGGCACCGAATAGCCCGCTCAGGCGGGCACCCAGCTGCGCTCGGCTTTTGCCGAGCCCCTGCTGCAGGCGTGCCAGCCAGCCCGCTGCGGGCGCATTCGGATCGCGATTCTTGCTGAAACCAAACATGAGTGATGGGGTCTGAGAAGGGCGGCGCGGTAACGATCGCCGTAGCGGATGAATCCATTGAATTGGTTACAATTCTAGCAGGGTGCAGCAACCGGCATTGCCGGTTGAGCGACAATTCGGGGCTGAGTCTGCAATTCTCCGGCCTGTAACTCCCAACCTATGACGGGAAACAATGAAATTCAAACTTAAGATGCTGTTTGCTGCGGCGGTGGCCTGGACCCTGTTGACTGGCGCCAGTCATGCTGCACAGCCCGCGGACGATGTGGCGGTGCGGGTGCTGGAGAACGGCCTGCGCATCGTTGTCAAGCCGGATCACCGTGCGCCGGTGGTTGTCAGCATGGTGTGGTACCGCATCGGCAGCGTAGATGAACAGAACGGTGTTACCGGCGTGGCCCATGTGCTGGAGCACATGATGTTCAAGGGCACACGGACGGTGCCGCCGGGGGAGTTTTCGCGGATGATCGCCGCAGCTGGTGGCCGCGACAACGCATTCACCAGTCGTGATTACACGGGTTATTTTCAGACGCTGCAAAAATCCGCATTGCCATTGTCGTTCCGGTTGGAGGCTGATCGGATGGTCAACCTCGTGCTGTCGCAGGAGGAGTTTGCCAAGGAACTGAAGGTGGTCATGGAAGAGCGGCGCCTGCGCACGGATGACCGCCCGCATGCTGTGGTCTATGAGCGGTTGATGGCGGCGGCTCTGGCGGCGCATCCCTATCGCAATCCGATCATCGGCTGGATGAGTGACCTTGAGCATTTGCGCCTGGCGGATGTGCGCGAATACTATGACCGCTGGTATGCGCCCAACAATGCCACAGTCGTGGTGGTTGGTGATGTGGCGCCGGCGGAGGTTTTTGCTCTGGCTGAGAAGTATTTCGGCGCGATTCCGCGCAAGGCGACACCGCCACGCAAACCCCAGGACGAGCCGTCGCAACTCGGCCTGAAACGCCTTACAGTCAAGGTGCCTGCCGAACTGCCTTACGTGCTGATGGCGTATCGCGTGCCGCGACTGGAAAAGCCGGCAGAAGACTGGGAGCCCTACGCCTTTGACATGCTCGAGAGCGTGCTCAGCGGCAATTCTGCTGCCCGGCTGCCGCAGACGCTGGTGAAGACCGATCGCATGGCGGCATCTGCCAGCGCCAGCTACGATGGTGTCAATCGGGGCCCGGCGTTTTTCTACCTGAGTGGTGCACCAGTCAGCGGGCGCACCGCGGCAGAAATCGAACAAGGATTGCGCCGCGAGGTGCGGCGCGTGGTGGAAGAGGGGGTTACCGAAGAGGAGCTCAATCGCGTGAAAGCCCAGGCGGTGGCGTCAAAAGTCTATGCGCGTGATTCGATGTTTTACCAGGCGCGGCAGATCGGCTGGATGGAGATGGTCGGTTTTTCCTACAAGGACCTGGATTTGTTCATCGAGAAACTGCAAAAGGTGACTGCCGAACAGGTGCGGGAAGTCGCCAGGAAATATCTGATCGATGATCATTTGACGGTTGCATACCTTGATCCGCAGCCGCTCAACGGTGCACCGGTGCGCGCGGCGCCGTCCGCGGGGGTCCGCCATGACCAATAAATCGAATCGGTTTATGAGCGGGGCCGTGGCAATGCTGTTGATGCTGGTGGCGCAGGCTGCACAGGCGATTCTGCCGATAGAGCATTGGCAGACGACTACAGGGGCGAAGGTTTATTTTGTTGCCAACCGCAGCCTGCCAATGATCGACGTTTCGGTCGAGTTTCCGGCGGGCTCTGGTTACGACAGTACGGAAAAATCCGGCGTGGCGGCTATGACCAACGGCATGCTGCGCTTGGGGGCCAAAGGCCTGAGCGAAGGCGATATTGCCCGCAGGCTGGCCGACGTGGGGGCCATGCTGAGTGGACGTTTTGATGCTGACGGTGCCGGGCTATCCCTGCGCACGCTGTCGGACAAGCCGCGCCGGGGGCAGGCACTGGACGTGCTCGCGCAGGTATTGTCCGCACCGGAGTTTCCCGCTGACGTGCTTGATCGTGAAAAGGTGCGCCAGATCGGTGCGTTGAAAGAAGCGGATCTGAAGCCCGATACGCAGGTATCGCGCAAGTTCTATCAGCTGGTCTATGGCCGGCATCCATACTCATTGCGGTCCAGCGGCGAAGTGGCGACGGTCGGCGGAATGACCCGCGACGATCTGGTCGCATTCTACCGGCGCCATTATGTTGCCGAGCGGGCAGTAGTTGCGATCATGGGCGACCTTACGCGTGCCGAAGCCGTAGCCGTAGCCGAGGAACTAACGCGCGGCCTGCCCCGTGCCGGGAATTCCGCGCCGGCGCTGCCGCGGGTGGAGCCGCTGGAGCAGGCGATCACGCGCATCGTTGCGCATCCCGCGGCCCAGAGCCATATTCTGATCGGGGCGCCCGGCATCAGCCGCAGTGACCCGGATTATTTCACGCTTTATGTCGGCAACCACATTCTTGGCGGCGGCGGATTCGTCTCACGCATCACCGATGAAGTGCGGCAGAAACGCGGCCTGGCCTATTCCGCGTACAGTTATTTTTCGCCGCAGAAGATGCGCGGGCCATTCATCATCGGCATGCAGACGCGGCGCGACCAGGCGACGGAGGCCTTGGCGGTAGTGCGCAAGACCCTGCGCGATTTTGTCAGCAATGGTCCGACGGAGCAGGAGTTGCTGGCGGCCAAGCAGAACATCATCGGCGGCTTTCCAATGCGTATCGATAGCAACCGCAAGATAAACGCTTATCTGAGCCTCATTGGATTTTATGACCTGCCGATTAGCTATCTGGAGGATTTCGTTGGCAATATCGAACGCGTGACGGTTGCCGACATCAAGGCGGCGTTTGCGCGCCGCGTTGATCCGGACAAGCTGGTGACTGTGGTGGTCGGCGCCGATAAGGATCAAACGTTGCCTGCCCCAGCTGCGCGTTGAACCACGCGATGCATCGCGGCATGCGACGCACATGAAAACCGGCGAAGTGCGCATAATCGGCGGCACTTGGCGGAGTCGCCGGCTACGTTTTCCCAGCCGCCCGGGCCTGCGGCCGACCCCGGATCGCGTGCGCGAAACGCTGTTTAACTGGCTCGGCCAGGACATGAGCGGCAAAGACTGCCTCGATCTGTATGCGGGAAGCGGTGCGCTGGGTTTCGAAGCGGCTTCGCGCGGTGCGCGGCGCGTGGTCATGGTTGAAAAAGATGCGGTGGCAATGCGCGGTCTGCAGGCCAACTGCGAATCGCTGGTCGCAGGTGCGGTGGCCGTCATTCGTGCCGATGCGCTAGAATTCCTGAAGCATCATGGTGATCGCTATCATGTGGTCTTTCTCGACCCGCCGTTTGCTGATGATCAATGGCCGCAATTGCTGGCACTGCTGCCGCGATGCCTGATGCCAGGTGGAATGGTGTACTGTGAGCGGGCGCGGCCGCTGTCGGAACTGCAAGGCTGGGAAGTGGTGAAGAGCGGGCGTAGTGGACAGGTCAGCCATCAACTTATGAGAAGAATCGAACATGAGCAATAAAGCCGTTTACCCCGGCACTTTTGATCCCATGACGCTCGGACATGAGGATCTGGTGCGACGCGCCGCGAAATTGTTCGATCATGTTGTGGTTGCCGTTGCCGACAGCCGCACCAAACGGCCGCTGTTTACACTGGCGGAACGCATCGAAATGGCGCGCAGCGCACTCAGTGATGTGACGAACGTCACCATCGCGGGGTTTTCCGGCCTGCTGATGCAGTTCGTGCGGGAGCACAATGCGCGAGTGGTTGTGCGTGGCGTGCGCGCAGTGTCGGATTTCGACTATGAATTCCAGCTCGCAGGCATGAACCGGAAAATGCATCCCGAAGTCGAGACGGTATTCATGACGCCAGGTGAAGAGCACATGTTTTTGTCGGCGACTCTGGTGCGCGAGATATCCGTGATGGGCGGTGACGTGTCCAAATTCGTGTCAGCCGGCGTTGCGCAGCGCCTGAAGGTGAAAATCAAGGATCTCGGAGGCTGATCATGGCATTGATGATCACTGACGAGTGTATCAACTGCGACGTCTGTGAGCCGGAATGTCCGAACGATGCCATTTCCGCGGGCGAAGAGATATACGTCATTGCTCCGGAAAAGTGCACGGAATGCGTCGGACACTTTGATGAACCACAATGCCAGAAAGTTTGTCCCGTCGATTGTATTCCGCTCGATCCGGGCCACCCTGAAACCCCGGAACAACTCCAGCAAAAATATCTGCGGCTCACAGCGCACAAAACGCCTGCCTGAAGGGTGCGGTATGCACCGTACCTGCCCGGAAATTCGCAGGCGGTGCGTAATGCCTGCCTGGTATCGGTGCGATATCAATAGGCAAGCAGGATATCGTTGCTGAGCCTATACTCGGTGGGGAGGTATCATCTGTGAAAATCAACGCAACGAGCATGGCAAAAACCGACGGGCGGGTCATGGTCGGTCCCAAGAAAGTACGTGGCGGCTATGCCCGCATCGTATCCTGCAAGGATGGTTCGGGGTGTATTGAGAGCTTCGATTCCGCATCGGGAACCTGGACAACCGCAGAACAAAGCCTGACGTTCGCCGAGGTGTGGAGTGCTTTGCCGGCTTCACCTGAGGATTGGGCGGATATGAGCGGCAAGCTCTAGCCTTACTGATTTTACCGATACTGGCATTGCGGGCAATAACACGTTGCACGTTGCGCCTGGCGCACTTCCCGGATGGGGGTGCCGCAGTGAGTGCAGGGTTCTCCTGCCCGCCCGTACACCAGAAATTGATGCTGAAAATATCCGGCGCGACCGTCACCGCCGACGTAGTCGCGCAACGTGCTGCCGCCGGCAGTAATCGCGAGTTCCAGAGTCTGTTTGATGGCTGCAACCAGCAGATCGCAACGCTTGCGGCTGATGCGCTGCGCGGGAACGCGCGGATCGATGCCGGCACGGAACAAGGCCTCATTGGCGTAAATGTTGCCGACGCCGGCGACGACATGACTGTCCATCAGGACCAGCTTGATCGCTGCACTGCGCTTGTGCGCCGCCCTGTGCAGTACCGCGCCGTCAAAAGCTGCTGTCAGCGGTTCCGGGCCTATGGCTGCCAGCAGCGGGTGACTTAGTGCGTTGCCGGAGTGCCACAACACCAGACCGAAACGGCGTGGATCGCGCAGACGCATAATGTGGCCGTTGTCGAATTCCAGGTCGAAGTGATCATGCTTTTCCGGCGGTGTCGCCGCATTGACCAGCCACAGGCGTCCCGACATGCCGAGGTGCACGATCAGGGTGCCGGCCTTACCGTCCACCCGGGAACATTCGAACAGCAGGTACTTGCCGCGGCGCGACAGCGCGCTGACACGCAAGCCGGCGAGCCGGCGTTCGAGCCCGCGTGGCACCGGCAGACGCAGGCCGCGATGACGAACTACGGCGCGAAGGATCAAGCGCCGTTCAACGGCGGGCGCGAGGCCGCGGCGCGTGGTTTCGACTTCGGGTAGTTCGGGCATCGCAGGACAGTTTGGATTAATTGCTCTTATTGATTATTTTTTTGATCTGCGACCGAAGGTGCTGCGGGGTTGGACAGCAGTGCCCGGCCTGCCGCAGCCAGGAACTGGTATTGCAAACCGACATCGCGTCGCCACAGCACCAGATGCGGTTCACGCTGCAACAAGCCGAGCTCGAGAACCGCGCCATCAGCCATGACCATGCGGTAGTCGGCCAGCGGTTTCCGGCCGTCATAGGCTTCAGCAGTCGCCGCCGAGGCGTAACGCCAGCGATCAACGTAGCGTTGCAGGTCATCCTGGCTTAGATCGGCGGCCGGCGGCGTGATAGTCCATTTGCCGTCGTTCTGGCGCACGGAGAATTCAGGCAGCGTGATAATAACCGGCCGTTCGTTTTCGGCGAGCAGTACGCGGCGTATCAGCGCGCCCTGACCGACAGGCAGTGCTGCGCCGTGGCGCAGTTCGACGGCGTATACGGTGTCGCCGCGCATCACGTATTGTTCGCGGGTGACGGTGTTGATGCCGCCAAAAACGTAATCCGTGCCGTCAACAGTCAACCGTGCTGCCGGCGTGATCAGATCAAAGCGGGCGAGATCAGTTGCTGCTAGCTGCGCAGTAGGTCGCGCATCCAGTATGGTCAGCATGCGCAGCACCTGGAACTCGTCGGCTCGTGCACGCACTGGAGCGGTGAGCAACCAATGTTCCCCGGAGCGTTCGAGCAACAGTTCGGGCTGCCCGGGGCGTTGCAATGCCACCTGCCGGACCTGGGACGCCCGTACTGTTGACAGCGGCGCGTTGGCGACACTGTCGCGTGAAGGCGTATGCCAGGCAAACAGGGCCAGTGCTGCAACAGCGGCAAGCAATACCACGTTCACCAGCCAGCCGCGCTTCATGCCGCAGCTTCAGGCGGCATTGCGCCGTCGCCACCAGACAACCAGCCCGGTGGTGGCGAAGATCAGGGGCAGCAACAGCAGCACCACAAAGGCGATCAGGTATAGCTGCATGCTGTCAATATTGATCTGGGTGTCGGCGGCGGGGCGCGGATCGACAGCCACCAGGGCATCTTCGCCGGCGAGCCAGTTGAACAAGCTGACGCCAAATGCCAGATTGCCGCCGTTGCCAAGAAAACTGTTTGACAGGAAATGCCCGGTGCCAATGACGACAACGCGCTGTTCGCGGTCACCGACTATGCGTTCGAAAGCGCTGGCGATATTGATCGGACCTGGAAAATCGCGCGCTTTGTCGAAGACCGGTTTGGCGTCGAGTTTCCCGGTTTCCACCCAGCCGCGTGGCGCCACGTCTATCAGCGGTGTTATGCGCCAGCCCGCGCTGTCATCGGCGCCGATCTGTCGGGCGTGGGGAAACAAGGTGTTGAACTGCAGTGTGCTGACCACGGCATGCCGCGAGTAGTTTGCCGCGACTGCGAACACCGGTGGGCCGCTGCGCGGGGCCAGCGCCGGATCCACGACCGTGCCGGGCGTCAGCACGAGCCCGAGTTTTTCGGCCAGCGGCTGCAGGCCATGCAGCGGTTCGGTATCGATCAGCCACAGCAGATTGCCGCCGCGGTCTACATAGCGCAGTAGCTTGTCCAGTTCGGCGGGCTGCAAATCAACCTGGGGATGGGTGATGACGAGCAGCGCCGCATTGGCCGGAACTTCCTGGGCCAGCCCCAGATTGATG
Source organism: Burkholderiales bacterium (assembly GCA_037969525.1). Taxonomy (GTDB): domain Bacteria; phylum Pseudomonadota; class Gammaproteobacteria; order Burkholderiales; family SG8-41. The sequence continues at coordinate 7,482 of JBBKXO010000211.1, forward strand.
CTGCTGAGGTTAAATCCTTTTTCATGCAGCTGTTTGCCAAAACCACCCAGGTCGTGATTGGCGGGACCGTCGAGTCGGCGTTCGCCGTGACCGTCCAGCCATAGCACCTGATTATTGGTTCCGCGCATCAGCCGTACCAGAGCATTGGCAAAAGTCTGTTCATTGAAATCACCAAGCGCGATTTGTTCCACTCGCCGCTGGTATTCGATGACCAGCGCACTGGGTGTGCGCAGCCCGGCCTCTGCGGCCCGTTTGGGCTGCTCACGCGGATCAACCAACTTCAGTTGTAAGTCGCGCTTGGCGCGCTGGTAACTGCGCAGGCGCTCCTCAATCATTTTGTGCACGTTGGCGCCGCCTGTATCCTGCCGCACGGCATACGCGGTAACGGTGACCGGTCCCTGCAGCTGTTTCAGTGCACCCAGCGTGGCTGTGGACAGGGTGTTGCGCGCGTTGCGTGTGACGTCGGGTTCGGTGCGGTATTCGTGGGCGACGTAAGCCAGCAGGGCTATAAGTAGCGCAAGCAAGGCAACGAATATTCCGCTTTGGGCGGCAAGCTGCCAGCGCAGAATGCGTGTGATTCGCATCGCTTATCCCCGCAGTCGCTGTCCATCCAGGTGACGGATGGCCAGCAGCAAAAATCCTGCGATGAGCAGCAGCGGACAGGCGATGGCGTAAGTGTCGAGTATGCCTCTGCCCAGCGGTTCGAAATTGCGCAGCGGCGAAAAAACCTGTGCGAAGGAGGCCGGAATTTGCCAGCCACGCTCGCGCAGACTGTCGCCAGCCGTTTCGCCCATGAGCAGCATGGCCATCAGCAAGCCAAAAGCGATCAGCGCGGCGGCGATCGGTTGTGCCGTCAGGCTGGACGCATAAAGGCTGACGGCTGCAAAGCCGGCAGCGAGCAGCAGCAACGCCAGCGTCAGTGTCCCCAGCAGGCCGAAATCCAGCTGCGTACTGGCAGCCAGGGTCAGCGGCATGGCCAACACCAGCAGCACGATGATCAGCAGGAACGCCATTAGTCCGGCGAATTTGCCGATGACAATCTCGGTCATCGAGATCGGTGCCGAGAACAGCAGCGTCAGGGTCTGATTGCGGCGCTCTTCGGCAATCATGCGCATCGCGAGCAGCGGCACAGCGAACAGAAATACTGCGGCAGCCATGGCGTAAGTGGGCGCGGCGACCAGTTCGGTAACGCCTGGGGGGCTGGCGAGCTGCGCCAGTTGCGACTGGATCTGCAGAAAATCATCGAGACGTTTCAGGAAACCGTAGCCCAGGATTAGCTGCACTGCGGCCAAAACCAGCCATGCCAGCGGCGAGGCAAACAGCGCGCGGAATTCCTTGATGGCGATGGTAAGTATCACGAAACAACCTCGTCCCGGGTCAGGTGCACGAACACGTCTTCGAGGCTGGTTTGTGCCGGCGTCAATTGGTGCAGGCCCCAGTCTTCGGCGGTCGCGCGGTTGATCAGCGCGGCAGTCGGATCAATGTCGGGGGAAAACCGGATGCGGAAGCTGTCTTTGCCCATGGCTTCCACGGCGGCGACGCCCGGGATCTGCTGCAGTTCTGCAATCACTGGCGGACGCTGCAGACTGATGGTCACCATACGGCCGCGCTGAAAGTCGCGCATTCCGGCGATGGTATCGCTGAACACCACCGTGCCGCGGTGCATGATCTGGACGCGATCGCAAATCGCTTCGACCTCGGGCAGGATGTGCGTCGACAGAATCACGCTGTGCTTGTCGCCGAGTTCGCGGATCAGCGCGCGCATGTCGAGTATCTGGTTGGGATCGAGGCCCACGGTCGGCTCGTCAAGAATGATGACATCCGGTTCGTGTACGATGGCCTGAGCAATGCCGACGCGCTGCTGAAAGCCCTTGGACAGCGTGCCAATTAGTTTCTTGCCGACGGCCGCGAGCCCGCAGCGTTGCATTGCAAGCGTCACCGCGACGGTGCGCCGGGTTTTAGGCACGCGATGCAATCGGGCCACGAGGTGCAGGTACTCGCCAACATTTAATTCCCGATATAGGGGAGGGGTTTCCGGCAGGTAACCGATATGTGCTTTGGCGCGGGCAGGGGTGTCCAGCAAGTCGATATCACAGATGCGGATTTCACCAGTGCTGGGCGCCAGATTCCCGGTCAGCATTTTCATGGTGGTCGTCTTACCGGCGCCATTGGGGCCGAGCAGACCGAGGATTTCGCCGCGACGCACATTCAGATCGAGTGCGTGAACGGCTACATTGGTGCCAAAGCGGCGGGATAGACCCCTGGCGCAGATGGTCAAAGCGGGGTCGGCTGGATTCATTTACGGCTGCAGGTGTTTTGCCCGGGGGCAAGTTGCCTTGTGGTAAGCATCAAATATACCTAATATGTGACTCAATATGTAACTCATTATGAAGGCGCTTGCGCACCGTATGGCGAAGATTGTTGTCCGGTCACGGTCGCGCGGCTTAACCATTCCATGATATTGATCAGAATCATAGCGCTGACCGCCAGCCTGGCGCTGGGCGCATGCGCGCAGGCTCCGGTCAAGCCTGAGGCTGCCGCGGTACCGCCGGCTGCAACCCAACGACCCCTGCCCAAGGTGGTGACCCGGACGCCGCCGCTGCGAACCCTGACATTGCCGAACGTCGAGTTGAGCGAGGCAATTTTGTTCAAACTGACGCTGGCGGAGATTGCCGCGCAGCGCGGACAGCCGCATGTGGCGGTCCCGGCGTTTCTCGAGGTGGCGCGCGAAACCAAGGATCCGCGGGTAGCGCGCCGCGCCGCTGAAATTGCCTGGAATGCCCGTTTGCTGCCTGCTGCACTGGAGGCAGCAACCCTGTGGCTGCAGGCAGATCCCGAGTCAGCGCGCGCGCAGCAGACGGTGATCGCGCTGCTGGTCAACCAGTCGCGGCTGAACGACGCGATTCCTCATCTCGAGAAGTGGCTGGACAGCGATGCGGCGCGCATCGGTCAGAATTTCATGCAGATATCGACGCTGGTCTCGGGGCACAAGGACAAGCAGGCGATATTAAAATTGATGCGAACGCTGGCGGAGCGCCATCCAACGGTGCCTGAGGGCAGTCTTGCCGTGGCACAGGCTGCATGGAATGCCGACGAGCAGGCTGCGGCGAAGGAGGCCGCGCGCAATGCGCTCAGACTCAGGCCAGACTGGGAACTTGCCGCGCTGTTTCAGGCGCAGGCGCTGCAGCGCGACTCCTCTTCAGCGGCGATCGATTATCTCGGCGGATTCCTCAATGAGAATCCAGGCGCGCGTGATGCCCGTCTGAATTATGCGAGATTGCTGGTCAGCGCGCGGCGTTATGCGGAAGCGCACAAGCAGTTTGAAATCCTGCTCGGCGAGGCGCCGAACAATCCCGAGATTGCGATGGCTGTGGCCACCTTGTCGATGCAGGCCAAGGATTTTGTTGCTGCCGAAGTTCAATTGCGCCGCGCCCTGGAAATCAAACCCAAGGATCCGGATACCGTTCGGTTCTATCTGGGGCAGGTCAACGAAGAGCTCAAGCGCGACGACGAAGCCCTCAAATGGTATTCCAGCATTACCCACGGTGCGCAGTTCGTGCCTGCGCAGGCGCGCTACGCGGGGGTGCTGGCGAAGCAGGGCAAGCTGGCGGCAGCGCGCAAGCATTTGCAGGATGTGAGCGCCGGTGATGCGCAGCAGCGCACGCAGTTGACGCTGGCCGAGGCGAATCTGCTGCGTGATGCCAATGCTTATCAGGAGGCTTTTGATTTCCTGAGCAAGGCCGTCGCGCGCACGCCTGACGCGCCAGACCTGCTGTACGACCATGCAATGGCCGCAGAGAAAGTCAATCGCGTCGACATACTCGAAGCCAATTTACGCAAGGTCATCAAGATGCGGCCGGATCATGCGCATGCCTACAACGCGCTGGGCTATACGCTGGCAGATCGCAACCAGCGTTTGCCCGAAGCCCACTCATTGATTGAGACCGCGCACAAGCTTGCACCCGAGGATCCGTACATACTCGACAGCCTCGGCTGGGTGCTGCACCGCATGGGGCAGAACCAGGAGGCCCTGGGTCATCTGCAGCGTTCCTACGAGTTGCGGCCGGATGCTGAAATCGCTGCTCATCTCGGCGAGGTGCTGTGGGTGCTCGGTCGACAGGAGGAAGCGCGGAAGCTGTGGGCGGATGCGTTGCGCGATCATTCAAAAAATGAAGTGCTGAAAAGCACGGTAAAGCGCCTCGCCCCCGTCGTTCTGCAATCGGCGCAATGAATTTTGCGCGCGGGCTGGCGGCATGTGCCGCGCCCTTGCTGCTGGTCGCCTGCGCGGCGTTCACTGTGGAGCACCAGCCACCGGCTCCTGCCTTCGACATCCTCGGGCGCATGCTGGTCAGCAATGAGGGGCGCGCATTTTCGTCCAACTTTCGCTGGCGACATGTTGTGGACAATGATGAGATCTGGCTGATGTCGCCGGTCGGGCAGACGCTGGCATACATCGTTGCGGATGACACCGGCGCCACGCTGAAATCTGCCGATCAGCAGGAGTATCAGGCGATGTCGGTCGAAAGCCTGACCCGACGCGCGTTGGGCTGGCCGCTGCCTCTGGATCGCTTGCAGTACTGGATTGCCGGCACAACAGCGCCTGGTACGGCAGCGGTAAAGGTCGGACGAGATGCGCAGGGCAGGCTGGAAGCACTTGAACAGCATGGATGGCACATTCTTTACGCCTATCCCGAGCCCGGTGCCGGCGGTCAGCCGCGGCGTCTCGACATGACGCAGCAGGGGCAGCAGATTCGCATCATCATCGATCAATGGCGAGGCGGGGTTGGGCCGTGACCGGTGTGATCGGCTTTCCGGCGCCGGCCAAGCTGAACCTGATGTTGCGCATCGTGGGGCGGCGCCCCGATGGTTATCATTTGCTGCAGACGGTTTTCCGCTTCATTGATTATGCAGATGAGGTGCGGCTGCGGGTGCGCCGTGATGGCGCGATTGTCTGCGAGCAGCCGTTACCTGGTGTGGCGGCGGCCGATGATCTGTCGCTGCGTGCAGCGCGGTTGCTGCAGGCCACGACCGGTTCTAAGCTGGGCGCCGACATCAGCATCAACAAGCGTCTGCCGATGGGCGGGGGTCTGGGTGGCGGCAGTTCGGATGCCGCGACCACAATGCTGGCGCTGAACCACCTGTGGCGCACCGGGCTGTCGCGCAAGCACTTGCAGGAACTGGGGCTGCAGCTTGGCGCCGATGTGCCGGTTTTCATCCAGGGGCAGACCGCGCTGGCGGAGGGCGTGGGCGAGATTTTGACGCCCCTGACGGTGCCTCCGGCCTGGTATCTGGTGCTGATACCCCCGGTTGTGGTGCCTACAGCTGTGGTTTTTCAGCATCCGGAATTGAAACGGGACTCGGAAAAGATTAAAATACAAGGCTTTTCCGTGCCGGCAGGGAATGACCTCGAGCCTCTGGTTTGCAGGCTCTACCCGGAAGTTCTCCGGCATCTTGCCTGGCTCCGGTCGGTCGGCAGGGCGCAGATGACGGGAACCGGCGCCTGTGTGTTTGCGGAGTTTGCTGACGAAGCGGCGGCCAGACGGGCGCTGGCGGCAAGCCCGCCCGACATGCAGGGGTTTGTTGCACGCGGACTGGATGTGCATCCGCTGCAGGGATTGGCGGCATAGCGGATCTAGCAGTTAAGGTTTAGATGGACGGCCGGCGCTACGGCGGCGGACGGTTGCTGGGCAAAGTATCGGTTGGGGAGTCGCCAAGTTGGTTAAGGCACTGGATTTTGATTCCAGCATGCGAAGGTTCGAATCCTTCCTCCCCAGCCACTCGGTTGCTACGGTGCAGGGTCATGTTTCAGGGGGTATGTGGTGGCGCTAGACAGGCTGATGGTATTTACAGGCAACGCCAATCCGCGGCTCGCGGAGGCAGTGGTCAGCCATCTCGATATCCATATTGGCCGCGCCAAAGTCGGTCGTTTCAGCGACGGCGAGGTGATGGTGGAAATCCTCGAGAACGTCCGCGGCAAGGATGTGTTTATCCTGCAGTCGATCTGTGCACCTACCAACGACAATCTGATGGAACTGCTGGTGATGGTCGATGCGTTGAAGCGGGCCTCAGCAGGTCGCGTGACGGCGGCGATACCGTACATGGGCTATGCACGGCAGGACCGCCGTCCGAGTTCGGCGCGGGTGCCGATCACTGCCAAGGTGGTCGCCAATATGATGAGCAGCGTCGGTGTCGACCGCGTGCTGACGATGGATCTGCACTCGGAACAGATTCAGGGATTTTTTGACATTCCGGTGGACAACATTTACTCCGGACCGATCCTGCTGGGCGACGTCTGGAAACATGATTTCAAGCAGTTGGTCGTCGTGTCGCCGGACGTGGGTGGCGTGGTGCGGGCGCGGGCGCTGGCTAAACGCCTGGAAGCTGACTTGGCCATTATCGACAAGCGGCGGCCCCGGCCCAATGTGGCCACCGTGATGAATATCATCGGTGAAGTGTCGGGACGTACCTGCGTGATCGTCGATGACATGGTGGATACTGCAAACACGCTGTGCGAAGCGGCGGCGGCGCTGAAGAAGCAGGGGGCTGAACGGGTGCTGGCTTATTGCACCCACGCTGTCTTGTCGGGATCAGCGGTCGAGCGCATCGGCGCATCGGCGCTGGACGAGATTGTGGTGACGGACACGATTCCGCTGACTGAGGCGGCGCGTAAATGCGCAAAGATCCGCGTGCTGACGATATCGGGACTGCTGGCCGAGACCATGCGCCGCATCAGCGCCGAAGACTCGGTGAGTTCGCTGTTTGTAGAGTAGATGGGTCCGCGCCGGAGAAGCGTAGGCGCACCAAAGCAGGACAGCGCCAAAAGTACTCTGGCGCACGACAGCAGGACCGCGCCAAAAGTGCTCTGGCGCAACGATTGAGATTTGTGCCGGAAGAGCTTCGGCACAATAGTTTTTTGAGGAGACCGGAGTTTTTCCGGTTTCTTATTAACGCGGGGGTTGTCTGGTCGCGGACCTCCCGCACTGACAGGAGAGTGAGATGAAAATTGAAGTTACCGCGTTTCCGCGCACGAACGAGGGCAAGGGTGCGAGCCGCCGCCTGCGTGCGACCGGGCGCGTCCCCGGCGTCATTTATGGTGGCGGTAAGGATGCGCAAAGTTTGGAGTTTGACCACAAGGCGCTGCTGCGCCACCTCAAGCTTGAGGCGTTCCACTCGTCGATTCTGGACATGACCGTCGGGGGCAATAAGGATCGCGTGCTGCTGCGCGACTTCCAGATGCATCCGTGGAAAGAACAGGTGCAGCATGTTGATTTCCTGCGTATCGATCCGAAGAAGAAGGTGCACATGGCGGTGCCGTTGCACTTCATGAATGCCGAGATTGCGCCCGGCGTGAAACTGGGCAAGGGTGTGGTTCAGCACATCATGAACGAACTCGAAGTTCAGTGTCTGCCTGACGATCTGCCCGAATACATCGAAGTCGACCTCAAGGATCTTGAGTTGGATGATTCCATCCATGTGACGGATCTGCAATTGCCCAAAGGGGTGGAGACGTCGGCCAAGTTGAAAGCCGACAATCCGTCGATCGTGACCGTGCAAGTGCCGAGGGAAATTGCGGTTGAGGAAGTGGTCGCAGCGCCGGAAACGGAAATTACTGCCCAGGCGCCGGACGCCGCAGCAGGTGCCGCACCCGCTGCTGGCGACAAGGCTGGCGACAAGGGTGGCGACAAGAAGGAAGCCGAAAAGAAACCGGCCGAGAAAAAGCCGGCAGAGAAGAAATAAGCATGGGATACGCCAGCCGTGGTGGCTGGCGGCATCCGGCTGCGCCCGCCTGGAGATTTTTTTGGCGGGCGTTTTCTTTTAATAAAAGTAATAAAATCAACCTGTTATATGATGTCATCTACACGCTGATGACTGTTAGAACACACCGATCATGAAACTCATCGCCGGCCTGGGAAATCCGGGCAAGAAATACGCGGCCACGCGGCACAACGCCGGTTTCTGGTGGGTCGATGCGCTGGCGAGTGCCGCCGGCGTGAGTTGCCGTCACGAATCGCGGTATCACGGCGAAGTGGCGAAGATTCCCGGCGCAACTGGCGACATCTGGCTGCTGAAACCGGCCACGTACATGAACGAATCCGGCCGCGCGGTCGGCGCATTGGCCGATTTTTTCAAGATCGCGGCGGAAGACATATTGATCGTGCACGATGAACTTGATCTTGCACCCGGCGTCGTCAAACTAAAGTTCGGCGGCAGTGGTTCCGGAAACGGCGTGCGCAGTGTGATCGCGCGTATGGGGACCAGGGATTTCTGGCGGTTGCGCGTAGGTATCGGTCATCCGCGCGAACTGGCGGCCAGTGAACAGGAAGTGGTCGACTACGTGCTGCATGCGCCGCGCGCCGAAGAAAAGCGTGCGATCGACGAGGCCCTGTCCCGGGCCCATGATGCATGGCCGCTGATGGCCGCCCACGACATGCAGGCGGCAATGCACCGCCTGCATACCAGGGACGCAAACGAAGAACCGTGACCAGACGCTTGTTACAGCACTGTATGGCGGCGTCACGGACCGTAATTCATCAATCATTTTTCACGGTTAACAAATCATGTCATTGAAATGCGGCATCGTCGGCCTGCCCAATGTCGGCAAATCCACGCTTTTTAACGCCCTGACCAAGGCCGGCATCGCGGCGGAAAACTATCCTTTCTGCACCATAGAGCCGAATGTTGGCATCGTCGAGGTGCCGGATCCCCGTCTCACCGTGCTTGCCGCCTTGCAGAAGCCGGAAAAGGTATTGCCGGCGACCGTCGAGTTCGTGGACATCGCCGGCCTGGTGGCGGGCGCCTCCAAGGGCGAGGGGCTGGGCAATCAGTTTCTGGCCAACATCCGGGAAACCGATGCCATCGCCCACGTCGTACGATGTTTTGAAGATGAAAACGTGGTCCATGTCGCCGGGAAGATCGATCCGCTGGATGATATTGAGACCATCAACACCGAGCTAGCGCTGGCTGATCTGGCTGCGGTGGAGCGTCATCTGGCAAAATCCGTCAAGCTGGCCCGGTCCGGTGGTGACAAGGAGGCGGCGCGTCTGGTCGCCGTGCTTGAGAAATGCCGAGCTGCGCTCGACGAGGCGCGGCCCATACGGGCGCTGGATCTGTATGAAGAAGAGCGGGTGTTGCTGAATCCGCTGTGCCTGATTACCGCCAAGCCGACCATGTATGTCGCCAATGTGCGTGAAGGCGGCTTTGAGGGCAATCCGCATCTTGACGCCGTGCTGGCGCGCGCGGCAGGTGAAAAGGCGCCAGTGGTGGCGGTATGCGCTGCGATCGAGGCCGAAATCGGCGACATGAGTGATGAAGACAAGGCGGTATTCCTCGAAGACATGGGCATGCATGAACCCGGACTCAACCGGGTCATCAGCGCCGGGTACACCCTGCTCGGCCTGCAAACCTACTTCACGGTCGGGCCCAAGGAGGTGCGGGCTTGGACCATACATCGGGGTGATACCGCGCCGCAGGCGGCCGGCGCCATACACACCGATTTTGAAAAGGGATTTATCCGTGCCGAAGTGATTGCCTACGACGATTACCTCGCGGGCAAGGGTGAGCAAGGGGCCAAGGAGGCCGGCAAGATGCGGCTCGAGGGCAAGGATTACATCGTAAAAGACGGTGACGTGATGCATTTCCGCTTCAACGTCTGAATACTGGTCGCGCAGGAATTCATATCGTTGACATCTGCCTCCACTTTTTTTGCCGCCACGATAGGGGCTATACTGCAATGCATCGCACAGCGGCAACAAGGAGGCAGGCGATGCGTAAGTTATTTCTGCTAGGACCGATGCGTTTGCTCGGCGGCTTCGCCGCGTTGTTGATCATCAGTGGTTGCGCCGGACTGGGTGGCGAGTATCGCGCCGGCATCGATGATGAAAGTCTCTTAAACGCCATCGAGCAGGATGACGCTTCTTACGTGCAGGCGGCGCTGAATCGCGGCACCATCAACGTTAATCACAGGCTCCCGGTACAGGTATACCCTGCCGGCGCTCCGCTGGTGGCGCTGGCGGCGCGCGCCGGCTCACTACAGGTGCTGCGTTTTCTGGTGGGTGCGGGAGCCAACGTCAATGCGCGAACACCAGTCAATGAAACCCCTCTGATGCTGGCCGCGTATTTCCGTGATGACGAGCGCTCTTCGGCGGATCGGCACGATGAGGCGGTGCGCTTGCTGGTTGAAGCCGGCGCAAGTCTCGAGAATGTACCCCACAATTACACGCCGCTGGCGTATGCCGCATACAGCGACCGGCAGCGCGCATTGCGCTACCTGATAGCGCGCGGCGCACGGGTCGATGCCGATGCCAGAGACCGGATTGTTTACATCAATACGCCGCTGATGATGGCGGCCATACAGGGGCATCGCGAAGCGGTGCGCCTGCTGCTGCGTGCCGGAGCGGATCCGCTGGTGCGCGTGCACCAGGGCAGCACTGCCCGAGAGTTCGCGCATAAAAACCGTCATATCCATGTCGAGCCGCTGCTGGCCTGCGCAGAGTCCCTGCCGTCCGGCATGCGGTATGCGCAGCACTGTGAAGGGCCCAGCGTTGCCGCAACACGCTAGCGCGGGTTTTAACCGTCGGACCGGGCGGGCTGGCTCGCGGCTTGCGGTTTCAGACTGATGATCAGTACGCCGGCGAGGACGAGCGCCGCGCCGGCCAGCTGGGTCAGTGTAATTACTTCGCCCAGAAACGCCCAGGCAAAAGCCATCGTCGCCAGTGGTCCGATGCAGCCGACCAGCGAAACCTGATTGGCGCCGATGCGTTTCAGGCCTTCAGCCATCAGCCACAGCGGCAGCACCGTTGAAAACACCGCGAGTATCGCCACCAGCGCATAGACTTCGTTGTCGACCATCAGGGCCTGCGTGGGGCGGATCGCAAAAAAATGTGCCATCACGAATCCGGTCGCGATCAGCGAAGCATAAGCGGTGAAACGCATCGAGCCGAAGCGGTGCACCACGCGGCTGCCGGCAACGAGGTAAGTCGCGTAGGCGATGGCGCTGGCAAACACCAGTGCTGCGCCCCATGCGGTCAATCCCAGATCGTCGCCCAGACTGGCCTCGGCGCTGAACACCAGCGCGATGCCGGCGTAAGACAGCGCCAGCGACAGCAGTTGCGTGGCGCGCAGCGGCTGCTTCAGAAATACCGCTGACATCAATAACACCAGCGTCGGATACAGATAAAGTATCAGTCGGCCGAAACCTGCCGATATGTACTGCAGCCCCGCCAAATCGAGGAAGCTGCCGAGGTAATAGCCGACAAAACCGAGGGCGATGATACTCATGATGTCGCGCCGGGTGATGGCGGCGGTGGGTCGCCCGGCCCACCACGCCAGGGCCAAGAACCAGGGCGCTGAAAAAAGCATGCGCAGTGCCAGCAGTGTCGTGGTGTCAACGCCATATTGGTAGACCGCCTTGACCAGCACCGGCTTGCCCGAGAAGCCGATGGCACCAATCAGCACGCAGGCAATGCCGATGTGGACGCCGCGATTCTGGGGAGAGAGCAGAGGCACTAGCGGCGGCGTCCGCCGCCGAATATCGATCCCAGCACACCGCGAATGATTTGGCGGCCGACCTGGGAACCAATCGAGCGCGCGGCGCTTTTTGCAACCAGTTCGGCGATGCCGTCACGGTGACCACCTCGCGGGCCGGTAGAGCCGCCCAGCAAACCACCCAGCGAGCCCAGTATTCCGCCGGAGCCACCTTGCGCGGTCGCTGCAGCTGGCTGCGCCGCGGCTTTCTCCTGCGCGCGCTGGGCCAGCATTTCGTAAGCGGATTCGCGATCCTCAACCTTGTCGTATACCCCGGCGAGCACGGATGCTTTGATGGTCGCCGCGCGTTCTTCAGTGGTGACTGCGCCCAGGCGGCTGCCCGGCGGGAGTACCAGCGCACGCTCAACGATGGTCGGGCGGCCTTTTTCGTCGAGTAGTGACACCAGGGCTTCGCCGACGCCGAGTTCGGTAATGACCGCCTCGACGTCGAGTGCAGGGTTTGCGCGCAGCGTCGTGGCCGCGCTCTTGACGGCCTTCTGATCGCGCGGAGTGAACGCCCGCAGCGCGTGCTGCACGCGGAAACCAAGCTGTCCGAGTACGGTGTCGGGGATATCCAACGGGTTTTGAGTCACGAAATACACGCCCACGCCTTTGGAGCGTATCAACCGCACCACTTGTTCTATTTTTTCGATCAGCGCCTGCGGCGCGTCGTTAAACAGCAGGTGAGCCTCATCAAAAAAGAACACCAGCTTGGGTTTCTCCGGGTCACCAACTTCGGGTAACTGCTCGAACAGCTCGGATAGCATCCACAGCAGAAATGTCGCGTAGAGCTTGGGTGAATTCATCAGTTTGTCAGCGGCGAGAATGTTGATGGTGCCCCGTCCCTTGGCGTCGGTTTGAATCAGGTCCTGGATGTTCAGTGCTGGTTCCGCAAGGAATTGATCGCCACCCTGTTGTTCGATTTCCAGCAGCCCGCGCTGGATGGCACCGATGGATGCCGCTGAAACATTGCCATACTGTGTGGTGAAGCTCTTGGCGTTCTCACCAACGAACTGGAGCATTGCTCGCAGGTCTTTCAAGTCGAGCAACAGCATTCCGTTGTCGTCGGCGATCTTGAACGTCATGGTCAGCACACCCTGCTGGGTATCGTTCAGGTTGAGCAACCGCGCCAGCAGCAAAGCACCCATTTCGGAGACTGTCGTCCGTACCGGGTGACCCTGGACGCCGTAGATGTCCCAGAACACCACTGGACAGGCCGCATAGGTGAAATCGGCAACACCCAGTTGCTTGATGCGCTCCTCAATTTTCGGTTTGGGATCGCCCTGCTGCGACATGCCGGCGAGATCGCCTTTGACGTCGGCCACAAATACCGGCACACCAATCTTCGAGAAACCCTCGGCGATGCGTTGCAGGGTTACTGTTTTGCCGGTACCGGTGGCACCGGCGATCAGGCCGTGGCGGTTGGCAAGTCCGGGCAGCAGGAACAGGTCATGAGAGGATTTGGCGACGTGCAGAGGTGCGCTCATGGCGGAGCCTTGATTTTGCTATGATAAAATTTCACCAATTTTAACGGTTAATCAGGCATTTATGGCTGGACATTCCAAGTGGGCAAACATCCAGCACCGCAAGGGCCGGCAGGATGCCAAGCGCGGGAAAATATTTACGCGTTTGATCAAGGAGATAACTGTCGCAGCGCGCATGGGCGGTGGCGATCCTGCAAGCAATGCGCGGCTGCGGCTCGCGGTGGAGAAGGCTTACGACAACAATATGCCCAAGGAAAACGTCGAGCGCGCGATCAAGCGCGGCACCGGCGAACTGGAAGGCGTGAACTATGAAGAAATCCGCTACGAGGGTTATGGCATCGGCGGCGCAGCGGTGATGGTTGACTGCATGACCGATAACCGCACCCGCACCGTGGCCGATGTGCGTCATGCGTTTACCAAGTATGGCGGCAACCTCGGTACCGATGGTTCGGTGGTTTTCCTGTTCAGGCACTGCGGGCAGCTGGCGTTCGCGCCCGGCACCGACGAGGACAAGTTGATGGAGGCGGCCATCGACGCCGGTGCCGAGGATGTAGAGAACCATGAAGACGGCAGCATCGAGGTTATCACCGGACCCGCAGAATTCTCAGCGGTGCGGGCAGCGCTGGAAAAATCCGGATTCAAGCCGGAACTGGCGGAAGTGACCATGAAGCCGACCATGGAAAATGCGCTGAGCGGAGATGATGCCGCGCGCATGCAAAAACTTCTGGACGCGCTCGAAGCCGTTGATGACGTGCAGGACGTGTACACCACCGCAGTCATCGACGAGCCCGCTTGAACGCGGCTACGACGCTGCGTATTCTTGGCATAGACCCCGGGCTGCGCGTCACCGGATTCGGGGTCATCGAACAGACCGGCCAGCACCTGAGCTATGTCGCCAGTGGCTGCATTCGCAGCGGCGAGGGCGAATTGCCGCAGCGGATCAAAGTGCTGCTCGAAGGACTGCAGGAGGTCATCAGCACTTATCGTCCGCAGTGCGCCGCCATTGAACAGGTTTTCGTCAACGTCAACCCGAAATCCACGCTGTTGCTGGGGCAGGCCCGCGGTGCGGCGATCTGCGCCGCGGTGACCAGTGCACTGCCGGTGGCCGAGTACACGGCGCTCCAGGTCAAGCAGGCTGTCGTGGGAACTGGTCGAGCCAGCAAAGAGCAGGTTCAGGCCATGGTGCGACGGCTGCTGAAACTGCCCGGCGATCCCAGCGCCGATGCCGCGGATGCCCTGGCCTGCGCGATCTGCCATGCCCATGGCGGACAAGGCTACGGCGGACTGGGCGTCGGACGACGCCGGCGCGCGGGCCGTTTGCGATGAGCCGCATCGTGCTGGCCTGGGAACTGGGTGGCGGTTTTGGCCACCTGGCCCCTTTTCTCAGCCTTGCACCGCGGCTGCTGGAGCGCGGGCACACACTGCACATCGCTGCGCGGGATATCGCCAGCGCCTGCAAGGCGGTCGGCGACCTGCCGATTGCGGTTCATCAGGCGCCGTTGTGCCTGAAAACCTATGGCGGTCTGCACGAGCCGCCGCTGAACTATGCCGAAATCCTGATGCGTTACGGCTATCTCGATGTCGAGATGCTGCGCGCCATGCTGGCGGCCTGGTGTTCATTGCTGCGTGCAACGCAGGCGAACACGGTCATTGCAGACCATGCCCCGACGGCACTGCTGGCGGCCCATGTGCTGAATCTGCCGAACGCCGTCATCGGCAGTCCCTTCTCGGTACCGCCTGCGGTGCATCCCACGCCCAATATGCGCGCCTGGCTGGATGTGCCGGCAGCACGCCTCATGGACAGCGACACCAGGGTTTTAGCGAGCATCATTGCCGCATTGCCCGCTGGCGTCCGTCCCATTGCAGAGATCCATCAGATATTTTCCAATGCAGCCCGTTTTTTCATTGGAATTCCCGAAACCGATCCCTATGGGTCGCGCGGACACGCGGATTATTTGGGCCTGACGATGTTCACAACGGGAACGGCGGTGCCGGTCTGGCCCAATAAACCGGGAAAACGCGTTTTTGTATATCTGCATGCCGATTACCGACACCTGGACGCAGTGGTGCACGCGCTTGGAACATGTGGCGCCCGGGTCGTCGCTTATGTGCTGGGCGCCGACAACAACCTGCGGCAGCGCCTTCAGGCAATGGGCGTGACGGTAATGTCCGAACTCGTTGATATGCGCCGGGTAATGGCTGAAACGAATCTTTGCGTGACCCACGGCATGGGTACCACGCTGGCGGCAGTGCATGCGGGCGTGCCGTTGCTGATGTTGCCGAAGCAACTGGAAAATTTTCTTTTTGCGTCCGCATTGCAGCAGGCAGGGGTAGGCATCGCAGTGCATCCAGACGAGGCGAACATCGATATTGGGGGGGCGCTGGGCAAGCTGCTCCAGGACGACGCCTGTGCCCGCAGTGCACAAGCGCTGGCCGAACGCTACCGGGAGCCTTCCATTGGTACAATCGCCGCACAAGCCGTCGCCCGCATCGAGGCGCTGGCAGCCAGCCCGCAGGAGAAGCACGCATGATCGGACGCATAGCCGGGAGGTTGCTCACCAAACAGCCGCCGCAAATCACAGTGGACGTAAATGGTGTCGGTTATGAGCTTGATGTGCCGATGAGCACGCTCTACCAGTTGCCCGCGACCGGTGCCGAAGTAACGCTCTATACGCAGATGATCGTCCGCGAGGATGCACATCTGCTTTATGGATTTGCGACCGAAGCCGAACGCGCGCTGTTCCGCCAGTTAATCAGGATATCCGGCGTCGGTGCGCGCACTGCGTTATCGGTGTTGTCGGGGATGTCGGTAGCGGAATTACATGAAGCGGTGCGCGCGCAGGATGTCGCGCGGCTGACCAAGGTGCCCGGCATCGGCAAGAAGACCGCCGAACGCCTGCTGCTTGAACTGCGCGACCGGCTGACCATCAAGGACGGTGGTCCGTCTGCCGGCGCTGGAGGCATGTCCGGCGCGAACGATATTACCAATGCGCTCAGCGCACTTGGCTACAATGACCGCGAAGTGAGCTGGGCGGCGGCGCAGTTGCCGGTGGGTGTGTCGGTGACCGAAGGCATCCGTCAGGCTCTGAAGTTGCTGTCCAAATCCTGAATGCAAGCAGACTGTCCGACATGATTGAAACCGACCGCCTGATTTCCGCTGCACCAGCCTCGACGCAGGAAGAGGTGCTGGAACGCGCACTGCGACCCAAGGCGCTGGACGAGTACGTCGGGCAGGAAAAAGTGCGCGGCCAGTTGTCGATATTCATCGAGGCCGCACGCAAGCGTAAAGAGGCGCTGGACCATGTGCTGCTGTTCGGGCCGCCGGGCCTGGGCAAAACCACCCTCGCCCATATCATTGCCCGCGAAATGGGCGTCAACCTGCGCCACACCTCGGGGCCGGTGATCGAGCGCGCCGGCGATCTCGCGGCGATGCTGACCAACCTCGAGCCGAACGATGTGCTGTTCATCGATGAAATCCACCGTCTGTCGCCGGTGGTCGAGGAAATCCTTTATCAGGCGCTGGAGGATTTTCAGATCTACATCATGATCGGCGAAGGCCCGGCCGCGCGTTCGGTCAAGCTTGATCTGCCGCCGTTCACGCTTGTCGGCGCCACCAC
>JBBKXO010000212.1:0-6739 GCA_037969525.1 Burkholderiales bacterium
CGTGAAGCATTAACAAGTATCAGCGCCAGTTCGGGTGTTTCTGGCAAATTCTCAATCGACGGCCAGCATTTGACGCCCGAGATTTCCTGGTACTTCGGGTTCACCGGATAGAGCTTGCCCTTGTAACCATGCGCCAGCATGTGTTTCAGTGGCTGGCCGCTGATGGTGACGAGGTCCTGTGAGGCGCCGATGATGGCGATCGATTTGGGGCTGAAAAAACGTTCGATATCGGTGCGCATGCGTTGCCGGTTTAGAAAAGTTTTTTGCGGGAGAGGTAGCGATTATACGCTGCAGGTTCAGCTGAACTTCGCGTGCTATGATGATCTGCACCCTCGCTACGACCATATTATGAGCGTCACTGCCGCCTCTGCTCTGCCTGCGCGCACCTTCAAGGATGTGTGGCTGATTTCCGCCGGCCACAGCCTGACCCACTGGTATCCCGCCACCTTCTACGTGCTGCTGCCGCTGATCGGCAAGGAGTTCGGTCTCTCCTATACGCAGATCGGTTTTCTGATGAGTGCGCAGCACATCGCCGGCGCGCTCTCCAATCTGCCCGGCGGCATGCTGGTCGATGCCATCGGAAAAAAAGGGTACCTGATGGCGGCATCGCTGTTCTGGGTCGGCGTGCCGTATGCACTGATGAGCCTGACTAACAGCATGTGGATGCTGGTCGTCTGCCTGATGCTGGTCGGCATCGGCAACAATCTCTGGCATCCGGCGGCGATTCCGACGCTGGCTTACCGCTATCCCAAACGCAAGGGTCTGATGCTGTCGTTCCACGGCATGGGCGGCAATATCGGCGAGGCGCTTGCCCCGCTCGCCGCCGGCGCGCTGCTGGCGTGGTTCAGCTGGCGCACGGTGGTCGTCATCAACGTAGTACCGGGGCTGGTCATGGCGATACTGATACTGGTGATGCTGGGCGCGCTCACCACCACGCACACGCGCGATGACGACAGCGCAGTCAACGCCGGTACCGACAGCAAATGGAGCGGGCGCCAGTACCTGCAGGATCTCCTGGGACTGCTGCGTGACCGCACGCTGATGCTGATCTGCGTCAGCGCCGGATTTCGCACACTGACCCAGGTTGGGTTGCTGGTGTTCCTGCCGGTCTATCTCGCTTACGAGCAGGGCTATTCGCCGATTGCGGTCGGCGTCTGCATGACTGTATTGCAGGTGGCCGGCCTGATTGCCGCACCGATCGCCGGGCATTTATCCGACAAGGTCGGCCGGCAGAAAGTCGTGATCTCGAGCATGCTGCTCACCGGCCTGACCATCATCGGCATGGTGTTTGCCGGACAATCGATGGCCTTCATCGTGTTCGTCGCGCTGGTGGGGTTTTTCCTCTACGCCATGCGACCGGTGATGCAGGCATGGGCCGTTGAGAACACGCCCAAGCACCTCGCCGGCACCGGCGTCGGTCTGCAGTTCACCATACTGGCCATTGGCGGCAGCATCGCACCGGCCACGTTCGGCATCATCGCCGACGCCTGGGGCATTTACTCTGGATTCTATTTCCTCGCCGGCACCATCATCGCAGCCAACCTGCTGGTAATGCTCGTTCCCCAAGCCGGCAGCGCGCGCGGAAGTACCGCATGACGCCCGGCAACTGGCGCCCTCAACGCGAAATTGAAATCATTGCCGGCACGCCGGCCGGCGGCGGCCAGGACCGGCCGGCGCGCGCACTGATCAGCATCCTTGAGGCGCAAGGGCTGCTTGGACAACCCGCAAAGCTCACCAATATTCCGGGCAAAGGCGGCGGCAATGGCTGGGCTCAATTGCGCAAGCACGATGGTGACCCGCATGTGCTCGCGATCAACTCACCCACGATCATCACCAACAAACAACTGGGGGTGGCCGACTTCGATCATGCAGCACTCACTCCGCTCGCCAACCTCTATACCGAGTACATCGCGTTTGTCGTGCGCGCCGACTCGCCCATCCGCAGCGGCGCGGATTTCATGCAAAGACTCTCTGCGGACACCGCGGGATGCCGCATCGCACTGGCGACCGCCATTGGCAACATCAACCACATGGCGCTGGCACAGGTCACCGCGCACGCCGGCGGCGACATTAAGGCGCTCAAGATCAATGTATTTGATTCGGCACTGTATGCGGTGGCGGACGTCATTGAACAGCGCGCGGAAGTCGGCGCCATTACGGCAGTCAGCGCGGTCAAAGCCATTGAGTCGGGACAGGTGCGCGCTATCGCCGTATCAGCGCCGTCCCGATTGGGCCGCCTTTACGCCGGTGTACCGACCTGGACCGAACAGGGCGTGAACTGCGTCATCGGCACCTGGCGCGGCGTTATCGGGGCCGGCGGACTGACACCGCAGCAGATTGCATACTGGGACGGCGCCCTGCGAACCGCCACCACGACTGCCGAATGGAATGCCGCGCTCGCGGAAAAATACTGGGCGAACACCTACATGGGCGGCGCCGAACTCACGGCTTTCCTTGACCGCGAGCGCGAAGTCATGGGCCGGCTGCTGCAGGACCTGGGACTGCTGCAGGCCTGAACTGCAATTTCAGCGCTGCCATTTCCCCGGCGAACGCTCAGTCGACCTTGGCGCCTGAATCCTTGACGACTTTCGCCCACTTCACGACTTCCGCCTTCAGAAAAAGAGCGAACTCCGCAGGCGTACTGGTGCGCGGCTCCAGACCCAGCTCGCTCAGGCGCTTGCTGACGTCGGCATTCTTCATGATTTTCACCACTTCGGTATTGAGCTTGTCCGTCACCGCCTGCGGCATGCCTGCCGGGCCGGTCAGCCCGTTCCAGCCGATGGCCTCGTAGCCGGGCACTCCCGCTTCGGCAATGGTAGGCACGTCGGGCAGCGCGGGAATGCGTGTTGCGCTGCTGACTCCGAGCGCACGCAAGCGCTTCGCCTGCACATGCGGCACCCCCGACGGCGCGGTGGCAAAAGTCAGCATCACGTGTCCCGCGAGCAGGTCGGTAATCGCCGGCGCGGCACCCTTGTACGGCACATGCACGATATTCACCCCGGTAGCCATCTTGAACATTTCCGCTGTCAGATGCGGCGCACTGCCGTTGCCCGCCGAACTGTAATTCAGCTGCCCGGGTCGCTTCTTCGCAAAGGCAATGAATTCCTTCACTGATTGCACCGGCAGCGACGGATGCACCACCAGAATGTTGGCGACCTGGGCAAGCAGCGTCACCGCCGTGAAATCCTTGAGCGGATCGTACGCGAGCTTGCTGTACAGGCTGGGGTTGACGGTGTGCACGGTCGAGGCTGACAGCAGCGTGTAGCCGTCGCCGGGTGAACGGACAACCGCCTCCGCACCAATGTTACCGCTGGCCCCGGCACGATTGTCGATGATGACCTGCTGCCCCCAGGCTTCGCCCAGCTTCTGTCCGAGCAGCCGCGTCAGGATATCGGTAGTGCCGCCCGGCGGATACGGCACGACGATGCGTATCGGCTTAGCCGGATAGGCTTGGGCGGCTGCCTGCTGCGCCGGCCAGGACAGCGCCGCGAACATGCCAAAGGCCGCAATAATTGCGGTTTTTACACTTGATGCGATCATGATTGTCCCTCTCGTGTTATGAGGTCATAGTAGGCGCAGGCGTTTCGACACGTCAACTCGACATCTGGTTTACCTTTGGCGTATCGCGCAACCCACCAAGGAGAGATGATTGAACGTTAGCAACACGTGGCAACACAAACTGGGCATGATCGTGCCCTCGTGGAACACCGTCATGGAATACGAAACCCAGCGCATGGCCGGTGGTGGCATTTCGGTGCATACCCAACGCATTTCGCACACAGCTGACACCGAAGAGAACCTGATGTGGATGGGCACGCAGGTACCCGCAGCGGCAAAGCTGCTGGCTCACGCCAAAGTGAATGTCATCTGTTACGGCTGTACCGCCGGCGGCTTCATCAAGGGCCCGCAATATGACCGCGAGATGAACTCGCAGATCAAGGCGGCCACCGGCATACCGGGCACCACATCGGCCTCCGCCATTACCGATGCGCTGAGTGCAGTGGGTGCCAAACGCATCAGTGTAGCCACCGCTTACGAGCCGTGGCTCAATGTGAAAACACAACAGTACCTGGAAGCCGCAGGCTTCACGGTGCTCGCCATCGAAGGTTTCGGCACCCAGGCACACGCCGCCGTCACGCCGGACCGCGTCGCCGCACTCGCGAAAAAGGTAGACCATGCCGACGCGCAGGCCGTTTTCATCGGTTGCTCCAACCTGCGTACGCTGGAAATCATCGAATCGCTGGAGCAGGAACTCGGCAAACCGGTCGTGACCAGCAATCAGGCGTCGATGTGGAGCATGCTGCGCCTCGTAGGGGCCACTGCGGCCATACCCGGCGCAGGCCGGCTCTTCCGTGACGCCTGAAACGCCGGAGCCACAGCGCAGAACTATCATAACTAGTTGATTTTATTGAATAAATAATCACTTCCTGGTGTGTTATCCTTGTCGCCCTTCTCGCACTAACCTGCAATCAAACCGGAACCGGCAAGCAATGAAAACTGAAGTGCATGTCCATGGCAGCGTATTCCTGTGCAAAGGCGTAAAACTGGCGCAGATCGAACTGGCGCTGCGCCCCTGGCTCGATTACGTGGACGCCGACCACATCACCGATGCCAAAAGCCTGGAGCGCGAAGAACCGGGTATTTCGTTTGATACCCGCGACCGCATCTTGAGCATCTGCTGGACCGGCGATGTAGGCCGCAGTTTTCACAACAAACTGACCGATGTCAGCAACAGTCTGGGACCGCTGAGCGAATACGCGTCCGAAATCGAAGTAACTTACTATCCGGACAGTGGCGAGGACGAGTTCCACCAGTTTTTCATCGGGCCGTCACCGGAATCCATCCATGAATTTCGCCGTCAGTGCGTGGTTGAAGATCTCCATCACATGCTGACACGCCACCTCGACAAACCGGAAGTCGAACAGGTTACTGAGCTGGTCACGAAGATGTTCGATGCGCACAAGCCGGCGCTACCCGCCAGCAGCGAAACCGCCGCCAGCGGCAATGCCACGGTCATCCCGCTGCATCCGCGCAACCGCCACCTGCATTGATTCGGGCGAGGGGTCGTTCCCTGCGGCTGGCCGCAGTTACCCCCGCTTTTTGTCAGGACCCAGGCGCAGGGCCGGCATGCGCAGGCCGAAAAAAATTCCGGTGAAACGAAACGCGACGATCGTCGCCATGCCGACATAACCGGCCGTCAACCGGTCATAGCCGGTCGCCTGCAATACCAGATAAACCACGATGCCGAAAATCGCCGCCGTGGCGTAGATTTCGCCGTCGCGCAACAGCAGCGGAATCTCGGCAAGCAGCATGTCGCGGAACACGCCGCCCGCCACGCCGGTCATGGTGCCGAGGATCACGGCGATGATGCCGCCGTAGCCAGCAGCCTCGGCGATGCGGGCGCCGCTGATGGCAAACAGCGCCAGACCCAGCGCATCGGCGACCAGCAGCGCGCGCAGCGGCATTTCACGGAAACGGACAATCAGCAGCGTCAGCAGCGTCGCGGCGAATATCGCCCACAGATAACCGGTGTCGGCCATCCAGAACACCGGATGGCGGTTGAGCAGCAGATCGCGCAGCGTGCCGCCGCCGATTGCAGTCACCGTGGCGATCACCAGCACGCCGAACCAGTCCAGATGTTTGCGTCCGGCCGCCAGCACACCGCTGATCGCGAACACGGCGACGCCGAAAAAATCCATCAGTTGCAGCGGCGTAATCGGGAAGTTCATCAAGGAATCCGGGAATTCATGCCTGCAAGCGTAACAGGTAGCGGGCGCCGGATGAATTCGTAGTGCGTAGTAGTAGTGCGTAGGTTGGGGTGACGCAGGAACCCCAACACCCCCGTACCCAACAAGCCATAGTGGTCATGCAGCCCGCAATGCGCTGCGCGGCGGTCAGTCGTTGGGATTCGCAGGCTCACCCCAACCTACGAACTCTGCCCAGCCCAGCAGTTTGCGGCGCGCGCCGGATGAACGGCGCGCAGCGTCCGTTCCATCCGGCGCCAGTCAACCCGGTCGGCTCACGATCCGGGTTGACGCTTCTTCAGCGCATCTTTGCGGAAACTGATGGTGGCGTCGGGATCGATCTTGACGTGAATGATGGCTGGCTTGCCGGCTTTGAGCGCATCGCGCAGCGCATCCGCGGTTTCACCAGGCGCGGTGGGATGGTAGCCATTGCCGCCGGTGAGTTTCATGACCTCATCAAAACGCGGGCTGTGCACATGCGCACCGATATAGCGTTCGTTGTAGAAATCGCGCTGGTAGGCGATTTCCGATCCCCAGGTGCCGTTGTCCATGACGATGCCCACCGCCGGGATATTGCTCGCCACCGCCGTCGTCATCTCACCCATGGTCATGCCGAATCCGCCGTCGCCCATCAGTGAAATCGCCGCGCGATGGGGCGCAGCCACCTTGGCGCCGATCGCCGCGGAGTAGGAAAACCCGACCATGCCGCAATCCAGCGGTGTCAGCAGTGCCGGCGCTTCATAACACGGCAACTGGTCTGTGGCCTGGAAACCGGTGGTGCCGGCATCCAGCGTAAAAATGGCATTGCGCGGTGCCGCCTTGCGCACTTCCGCGTAAATGACATCGGGGTGCATCGGCGTGCCGGTGCGCGCACCGGAAGCCTCGCGTGCTCCCCACAGTGCCGCACGCGCTTTCGCGTATTCGTCGTTGCGCGCGCGCCACGGTGCCGCATCTGCGGCGACCGGCTCCATCACTGCGGACAGGCCTTCGATCAC